>JANNZB010000032.1:0-5450 GCA_031410395.1 Novosphingobium sp. | reverse complement strand
GTCTTGTTGATCTTGCTGCCGATGGTCTCGGCAATTGACACCATTCCCTGATTATCTTCAAGAATCCAGCCGATCTCGCCACGCTTGCCATCATAACGCGAAACCGCGTTACGACGGATGTATTCGATCATCATAAAGGCCAGCTGGCTCGCCATGCGAGAGCTTTGCAACCGCTTTACCACCCCCATCAGCGGCACCCGCATGTCCGCCGGCTTTGGCTTCCATAGCCACAGCGCCAGCTTCAGCCAGCCGAGTGCTGAAGGCTTGCCATCTTTTCCGTTGGTCTTTTTTTGCACCTGATTGAGATCGGGCAGGGTCATCATGAACGCCACCGGCTCGCCATCATATTCGGCGATATAGATCAGATCGGCCTTGCAGATCGGTTTGAGCTTCTTGGCGGTGTAGGCGATTTCAGAATCGGTGAAGGGAACGAAGCCCCAGTTGTCTGACCAAGCATCGTTGAGGATATTGCAGATGATCCACACCTCACGTTCGAACTGCTTGAGATCAACCTCGCGCACCCTGATCCGCGTGTTTTTCTCGCCCGCCGCAATGATTCGCTCGATCAATGTGGGGAATGGCACCGTAATATCGAGATCATAAGTGCTGAGCTTCTTGACCAGACCATAGCCCGCGCCTTCAATCCACGGCTGATAGCGCGCGTTCTGGTGGCCCATCATCACCATCGGCGGATGGTCGTGGCCCCTTACCAGCAGCCCCGGCTCTTCCCAGACCGAAAGGTTCATCGGCGCGAGCACTTTGGTCATACCCTGGCCGCGCAGCCAATCTTCAGCAGTGGCTATCAGTTTCGCGGCGATTTCGGGATCGAGCGTTTCCAGCCCGCCCCACATTCCGGTGCCCGGCCCCATACCCTGATCGGCGGGTACGGTCAGCGCCAGTTCATCAATATGCGCCGATATCCGGCCAACTATCTCGCCGCCGCGCTTGGCGAGGAAAAGCTGGCAGCGCGCATGTTCGAAGAAGGGATTCTTGCCCGGTGTGTATTTCTCAACGTCTTCAGATCGCAGCTGGGGAACGAAGTTCGGATCGCTGGCATTGATCCGATTACAGTAATCGACAAAGGCCTCGATCTCAGACTTGCCGGAAATCGGTACAATCTCTATTTCACCGTCAGCCACGTATCTGCCCTTGATTGTTAACCTGCTAGCCTATGGCCCGCGACCTGCGTTGTGAGGCGGGGCAAAGTCAAGCGCAACGGTTAATGGTTTGTGGCTGGGAAACGAAAGTATCACTTTGTCAGAACCAAGTGCCATTTCCAGAATTCCTGACGACAAGGACATGTTGCGCGCGGCGGTTGAGCTGACGAGGGACATTTCGGCGGCGCGCGCGGCGATTTATTGGCCCGACATGCTGCTGTCTGCCGTGCTCGGCTATGCGGCCCTGGCCGGGGCGATTTTGTTGCACAACCCTTGGGCAGTGGCGCTGTCTGCGGTGATCGCCGCGCTGGCGCTTTACCGGGCACTGCTATTCATTCATGAGCTCACGCATATTCACGAAATGGCGCTTCCCGGCTTCCGGCTTGCGTGGAATCTGCTGGTCGGCATTCCGATGCTGACACCCAGCTTCATGTACGAAGGCGTGCATACGCTGCATCATGCCCGCACCCGTTATGGCACGGTTGAGGATCCCGAATACCTGCCGCTGGCCCTGATGAAGCCGTGGACGCTGCCGTCGTTTATCCTGATTTCGGCGCTGCTTCCCATTGGCCTGCTGATCCGCTCCGCGATACTGGTGCCGCTCGGCGCGATAATCCCACCGCTGCGAAGGCAAGTGTGGGCGCGGATTTCATCGCTATCAATCAACCCGCAGTTCCGCCGACGCCCCGCCGAAGGCAAGCTTGCGCAGCAGGTGTTCTGGCAGGAACTTGGTGCCTCGCTGTGGGCGTTGACCGTGCTGACGTGGAGCGCAACACACAACTGGCGGCCGCTGGCGATTGGAATTGCCGTGGTTTCGATGACCGCTGTACTCAATCAGGTTCGCACATTGGTTGCGCATCTGTGGGCGAACGATGGCGATGCCATCACTGTCACCGCGCAGTACCTCGATTCGGTCAACGTGCCCCCGCCAGCGATGCTCTCGCCGCTGTGGGCACCGGTGGGCCTGCGCTACCACGCGACTCACCACTTGCTGCCAAGCCTGCCCTATCATTCGCTGGCAGAAGCACACCGGCGGCTTATGGCGCAACTGGGTGAGCAATCGACCTATCACGGGGCGAATTATCCGGGCCTGCTTGCGCTGACAGGAAAGTTGGCGCGCAGCACGATGCGGAGGGTTTGAATCAAACTTTCGCCTGTTCGGCCGCAGAGACGACGAACAACTGTATAGTAAACCGCGGTTCAGCAGCGTCAGGGGTAATCATCGACGTGGCGTGAGGCAGATTTCCAGTGTTGCGAACCGCAAGATTAAATTGCGGAGCGACAGCACGGATGACTTGCCCTGGCTCTTCGCGATAAAGGAACAACCCGCCCCAATCGCTCTCCCAAACGTCGTTAAGGTAAATGGTGACCGCAGTTTCACTGTGTTCGTCACGGTGCCACGGTATGTAGCTTAAGCGGCTCCAAGCATAATTCATCACTGCGTAGTTTACATGTTCGATAACGCCGCGTTCGACCAAATTGGCGAGGATGAACTGAGCTTGGTTGGGCTGATAATCGCGGACCAGCACAGGGGCCGAAGCGCGCACAATATGCGGCAGCCAATGATGGTTGGACCGGGAGAACTCGCAAGTTTCACTAAGCGCCTTGCGAGCATCGTCCAGAAGCCACTGACAAAATTTAGTCTCGAACACGTTTTCGAACAGGGAAAAATCCGCCACCCTGACTATTCCTCAGTCCGGATCAGAACGGTTTCGCCGACCAGGAAAAACAGCAGGAACGGCGTCCATGCGGCGACCAGCGGAGGGTAGCCGCCGAAATTGCCGATCGCCAGAGCGGCGTTGTCGATGACGAAATAGGCAAAGCCAAGTCCCATGCCGATGATGGCGCGTACCAGCAACTGGCCTGATCGCGCGAGGCCGAAGGCGGCAACCGAACCGAGCAGTGGCATCAGCAGCGCCGCCAGTGGCCCGGAAATCTTGTGCCACCATTTGCCCTCAAGCTCGGTAGTCCGCCGTCCTTCGGCTTTGAGCGCATCAATCGAGCGCCCAAGTTCCCACAGATTTTGCCCATCAGCATCGACCCCGCTGATCGCCACCTGGCCTGGCGTAACACCGGTTGCGACAACCAAGTCGCCAAGCTGGCTGCTCTGCGCGCGCTCTACGTCGAATTCGACGGGCTTTTCCAACCTCCAGCCAGGTGCTGCAAAGGTTGCTGCGGGTGCCCGAACTTCTTTGGTCACCATCATATCGGCGTTGCGCAGGTACCAGGTAACGTTCTCCATCCGCGTTGCCGCGCCCTGCCCACTGAGCGTTCCTGCCAGCAGGATGTTGCCGCCGTCTTTCAGGTAAACGTTACTACGGGTTCCGCTCGCCTTGGGGATCACCCCCCAATTAGCCCCTTCCCACGCCTTCATCGTTGCGTTAGCACGCGTCACTACACGCTCGTTGAACACGAAACTGGCCACAGCAACCAAACCCGCAGTGAGCAGCAGCGGTGCGAGCACCTGATGGGCCGAAAGCCCGCCAGCGCGCATAGATATGATCTCGCTGTTCTGGTTGAGCGGCCAGAAAGTCAGGAGCGTCGCCAGCAGCACCGAATAGGGCAGAAACCGCGCGACAAGCTGGGGAAAACGCAGCGTCACATAAAACCACAGCTGTGCTTCGCCATTACCCTTGACCGCGAGGATATCTCCGCTTTCGGACAGCAGATCGAGCATCTGCAGCACCAGAGCCAGCATCACCAGGATCGCCAGCACCCGGCTGATGAACAGCTTGGCGAGATAGAAGGTGAGCGTCCGCGAAGGAAAGAAATCAAGTCCCATCGTCGAGGCCCACCAACTTTTTTACTGCCCGGTTGCGGTTGAACCAGCCGCGCACAGTCTTACCCATGTTCTGGACAAACCGTTCAAGCGCGCCAATCGGCTGGCCGCCCGGCACATAGGCAACGCGCCAGTACATCCAGACGATCAACAGCGAAAACACCGCAAACGGCGTCCACAGCGCAATGAGCGGCCCAACCGCACCGCGCGCCGCGGTCGCCTGCCCATATTCGTTGATCTTGTGATAGGCGACCACCATGACAATCGAGACAAACAGGCCAAGGCCCGAGGTTGATCGCTTTGGCGGAATCGCCAGCGCCACTGCCAGAAGCGGCATCAGCAGCATCATCACAACTTCGACCATGCGGTAGGAAAAACTGGCGCGCACCTTTGCACGCTGAGCCAGATCAACCTGATCTGCCCAGCCAATCCGCAGCAATTCGGGCAGGACATATTCGCGTTCCTTGCCGCCGCGTTTGCGGAAAGCCTCGATCGTTGGCAGTTCTATTGGCAGGTCGTGGCGTGAAAAGCTGAGCACGCGCGGCGGCAGCCCGATCTGTTCCTGGACGATCTGGCCTTCGTTGAGCCGCAGGACAATCGTATCGGGATGATCCTTGAGCGCAAGGAAACGGCCTTCGTGTGCCGAGATTGACAGCACTTGCCCTTTGCCATCTGAAAGACGGGCGAAAATGCCGATCAGTTCGTGGCCATTATCCCGGCTTTCTTCGATCCGCAACGCCACCTTGTCTGCCAGAGTGGTAAATTCGCCAACCTTGATAGCCGCACCAAGCGCGCCCGATTGCAGCTCAAACTGCATCTGCTCGTAATAGTAGCGCGCCGTGGGCTGCAAATAGGAGACGTTGACGAAGTTGAGCGCGGCGAGCACCAGCGCGATCATATAGGGCACGCGCAGCAGCCGGGTGTAAGACAGGCCGACCGCACGCATTATATCAAGCTCGCTCGATACCGCGAGCTTGCGAAAAGCGATAAGGATGCCGAGTAACAATCCGAGCGGAATTGCCAGACTGGCATATTCGGGGAGCAGATTCGCCAGCATCTTGAAAACGATCGAAACCGGTCCGCCTTCGGTCGCGACAAAATCGAACAGCTTGAGCATTTTGTCGAGCATCAGCAGCGAGGCTGCTACAAGGAACACCGCAAACATCGGCCCGAGCACCAGACGAAGGATGTAACGATCAAGTGCGGGAAACAGTCTTTGCAAAGGAAACCGAACCTGTCGTGATCGCGGGGGGACGCGCGCCTTGGCGCGGCAGGCAATGATTAGGTCAAGCGGGCAGCGCTGGCAAGCGGGGAGGGAATATCATGCCTTCTCAAGCGTGCATTGCAGGGGGTGCTGGTTGGCGAGCGCGAAGTCCATCACCTGGTTGACCTTGGTCTCGGCGATTTCATAGGGGAACACGCCGCAGATGCCGACGCCCTTCTGATGGACATGCAGCATGATGCGTGTGGCTTCCTCGCGGCCCTTGCCGAAGAAGCGTTCGAGAACATGGATG
>JANNZB010000031.1:0-7132 GCA_031410395.1 Novosphingobium sp. | reverse complement strand
CAAAAGGGCCAGAACACGCCGTCCGTCAGGCTGGCCAGCGATATTCAGCTGGAGTGCCCAGTCGAGCGCAGTTTTCCCAGTCTCGTCGGTAAGCGATTGATCCGCACCATGCGCCAACAGCCACTTCACCGACGCGGGCGGGGCGAATCCTCGAACTGCGAGAATCAGTAAACTGCCATTATCCAGCTGGTCGTTCTGGGCATTGACATTGCCACCGGCAGCAAGCGCGGCATCTGCTTGATCAGGTTTAAACTCCCAACTGGTTGTGGCAACGTACAATCGGCGGTCAGGATAACTCAAATCAGCCCGAACTATTTGCGCCGTAAAAGCCAGTACTACGGTCGCCGCAAACATGTATTTTTTCATATACAGCCCCCCACCCAGTCATCGTCTTCATAAGAGGTATTATGCATGGCGTGCGCGCCTGTGCAAGGTGGATAACCCGGTCTCTTCACCGAGGCCTTGCTGAAGGACTGGCGGGAGTGTCCTAATGTGCAGACTTCGAATTATCCGAGTGAGCGTCCGCTCCCCACAACATTCCAGCCATCAAGCACACTCGCTTCTCTGCCTAAAAGCAGACGATCATTCAGACCGGAACGCCACCCAGCCTACCCATCCTTCCCCTCATAGGCCTCGACAATCCGGCCAACAATCGGATGCCGCACCACGTCGGCCACGGTAAACCGCGTCACCGCAATACCCTCCACGCCTTCGAGCCGCTCGACCGCATCTTTCAGCCCGCTCATCATCGCGCCACCGGGAATATCGACCTGTTTGGGATCGCCGCAGATCACCATGCGGCTGTTCTGGCCGAAACGGGTGAGGAACATCTTCATCTGCGCGGGCGTGGTATTCTGCGCCTCGTCTAGGATCACGAAAGCATCGGCAAGCGTGCGCCCGCGCATGAAGGCGATCGGCGCAACCTCGATTTCCCCGCTCGCCATGCGCCGCTCGACCTGTTCGGGCGGCATGCAATCATACAGCGCATCGTAAAGCGGGCGCAGATAGGGATCGACCTTTTCCTTCATATCGCCGGGCAGAAACCCCAGCCGCTCGCCCGCTTCCACCGCCGGGCGCGACAGGATCAGCCGCTGAACAGAGCCATTCATCAGCTGGCTGACCGCCTGCGCCACCGCGACATAGGTTTTGCCAGTGCCGGCCGGCCCGAGCGCAAAGATCATGTCGTTGCTGGCGAGCGCCTTCATATATTCGATCTGCATGGCAGAGCGCGGGACGATGGTTTTCTTGCGGGTGCGGATCATCACCGATGGAGCATCGAGTTCACGGGTGACGATGCCGTCGAGGGTCGGTTCGGCGGACATCGAAATCAGCGATTCAACCGCGCCACTATCAATATCGAGGCCGTTTAACAGCCGCTGGTGCATACCCTTAAGAACATCTCGCGCCCGGCCGACAGCATCGGCAGCGCCTTCGATCTGAATACGGTTCCCACGCGCAGCTATATAAACGCCGAGCCGGTTCTCCAATTGCACCAGATTGGCATCGAATTGTCCGAACAACGCGCCGAGCACGGCGGGTTCGTCAAATTCGAGTTCCGCCCGGGCACGTCCCCCCTTGTTGTGAAGGTTCGGTTCGGGCCGGAGGTGCGCCACGTTATGTGCGCGATCAGCTTTGCGGGTCATGCGCTCCTTTCAGGGGCGGGGCTGCGGGGGGCGGCCCACTGGGGTACAGGATAGGCTGACTTGGGTGACAGGCAAGCGGCAGTTATGCGCGCCCATGTGGAAAACAGTCGATGTGTAATATCTATGCCGCACCTTCTGTAGGCAGGCATGGCGGCACCGGGCCTGGTTGGTTTTTCATCGGCTAGCGAAATCGGCGAAATTAGTCCGTAATGAATTGTCGCAATGACGCAATTTCTGGAACCTCTCCGCGACACAAATGTCTGCTATCTGACAGGCCAATTACGTGTCTGTTCACTCGAGCCAGACCAAAAGGTCGTTCGGTCTTCAGTCTGGAAGATTGTTGTAGAGGAGTACGATAATGCGAAAATTTATCTTGATGGCAATGGCAGCGGCGGTGTCATTCCCTGTCGTGGCCAACGCGCAGAGTGCCGGGGAAGTCCGGCGCGACAGGCAGGAACTGCGTCATGACCGCGAGGAAATTCGCCGTGACCTGCGCAGGGGCGATTATCGCCAAGCCGAGCGCGACCGGCAGGAACTGCGCGAAGATCGCCGTGAAACACGCGAAGATTGGCGTGATTACCGCAACAGCCACCGCAATGAATTTCGTGGCGGTGCCTATCAGGGTCCACGCGGTTACCGTTATCGCCCAATCACCGTCGGATTTCAGCTTAATCAGTCCTATTACGGCAGCAGGTACTGGATCAACAATCCGCAGCGCTATCGCCTACCCTACGCAGCCAATGGCCTGCGCTGGATACGGTATGGCAACGATGTCTTGCTGGTGAATGTCCGCACCGGACGCGTAGTTCAGGTTAATCGTTCATTTTTCTGGTAAAGAATTAAGTTCGCGGGGCTGGCCAAACACTTGGCTGGCCCCGCCCAACTGTTCTTGCTGCAGCATTTGGGCTGCCAAAGAATTCGGCCCAGCGTCCAGCAGTTCCACCTCGACCATATCGCCAATCTTGGCCTCGCCCTCGAAGTAGGCCGATTGCAGCCACGGCGTTTTGCCCAGCCACTGACCCGGCTTGCGCCCAATACGATCAACCAGCACCGAACATTTGCGCCCAACACTCGCCTGATTGAATGCTAGGCTGCTCGCCTGCAACGCCGCCTGAAGCTGCTGGAGGCGTTCGTCCATCACGGCTGGCGGGATCTGATCGGCCATTGTCGCGGCGGGCGTTCCGGGGCGGGGGGAATATTTGAAACTGAAGCACTGCGCGTAACCAATCCGCTCAACCAGCGCCAAAGTCTCGGCAAATTCCGCCTCGGTCTCGCCCGGAAAGCCAACGATGAAATCGCCGGACAGCGCAATATCGGGCCGCGCCGCGCGGGCGCGATCGAGCAGACGCAGGTAGCTTTCTACCGAATGGCTGCGGTTCATCGCTTGCAGCACCCGGTCGCTGCCCGATTGCACAGGCAGGTGGAGGAACGGCATTAGCTTGGCGATTTCGGCGTGAGCCATGATCAGCGCGTCAGACATGTCAGTGGGGTGGCTGGTGGTATAGCGAATGCGGGTCAGCGCCGGGATTTCCGCCAGTTCGGCGATCAGGCCCTCAAGTCCTACCGCGCGGCCCTTACCATCTTCGCCGCTCCAGGCATTCACATTTTGCCCGAGCAGAGTGATCTCGATAGCCCCCGCGTCAACCAGCCGATTTGCCTCAACCACCAGATCGGCGAAGGGCCGCGAGACTTCGCTCCCGCGGGTATAGGGCACGACGCAATAGGTGCAGAACTTGTCGCAGCCTTCCTGCACGGTCAGGAAGGCCGAAGCGCCTACCCGCCGCCGGGCGGGCAGGGCGTCAAATTTTGTCCCGGCGGGCATATCGGTATCAACCGCACGGCGACCCGCGACCGCCTCATCAATCATCGCCGGCAGCCGGTGATAGGCCTGCGGGCCGACAACCATCCCCACGGATGGCGCACGGCGCATGATCTCTTCGCCCTCAGCCTGCGCGACGCATCCGGCGACGGCGATCAGCGGGGTGGAGCCATCATCACGCTTTAGCCGGCCAATGTCTGAATAGACCCGGTCAACTGCCTTTTCGCGGATGTGGCAGGTGTTGAGCACCACCAGATCAGCGTCCTCGCCCTCAGCAGCAGCGGCGATTCCCTGCGCCGCCAGCAATTCGGCCATTCGCTCGCCATCATAGACGTTCATCTGGCAGCCGAAGCTTTTGACCCGGTAGGTCTTAGGAGTCGAGGTAACTTGCATCGGCGCTGCCCCTAGGCGAGATTTGTGGAGGCGGGAAGGGGGATGCGGGAACACTTCTCTCGCCAGCACAAACCGGCTAACCGCGCACGATGAGTGAAACCTACGATGCCATAGTCCTCGGCGCGGGCGCTGCCGGGATGATGGCGGCGGCGGTCGCGGGCCAGCGGGGCAAGCGCGTGCTGCTGATCGATCACGCCGATGAGCCGGGCAAGAAGATCCTGATTTCAGGCGGCGGGCGGTGCAATTTCACCAATCTGCACACCGCGCCCGAGCGCTACCTGTCGCAAAACCCGCATTTCGCCAAGTCCGCGCTCAGCCGCTACTCCGCGCAGGATTTCATCGCGCTGGTCGATGCTTACGGCATTGCCTGGCACGAAAAGACGCTCGGGCAACTGTTCTGCGACGGCTCGGCGCGGCAAATCGTTGCGATGATGGTGGAGGAATGCACCAAAGGCGGGGTCACGCTCCATTGCGGCGACGCGGTTCGTGACGTGGCCCACGCCAATGGGCAGTTCCGCGTAACATATGGCGCGCAGATTGCCCAAGCCCCTGCGCTGGTAATCGCCACCGGAGGGCCATCGATTCCCAAGATGGGCGCAACCGCGTATGCCTACGATCTCGCCCGCCAGTTCGGCCTCAAAGTGGTCGAACCGCGCCCGGCGCTGGTGCCGCTGACGCTGGGCGGAGACGAAGTGCTGTTCCGTGATCTGTCAGGCGTCGCGGCCGAGGTGGTGATGCGTTGCGGCAAGACCAGCTTCCGCGAGGCGGCGCTGTTCACCCATCGCGGACTTTCTGGCCCGGCGGTGCTCCAGATCAGCTCCTATTGGCGCAAGGGCGATGCGCTTGGCGTTAATTTCATGCCCGATCGCCCGCAAGGCTGGATGCGCGAAGCCAAGTTGGCGCGCCCGCGCACCACCCTGCCCAAGCTGATCGGCGAGGCGCTGCCTGAGCGGCTGGCGCTGACGCTGTGCGAGCAACTGGGCCTTGTCGGTGAACTCGGCGCGCTCACCGACAAGGCCCTAAACGCCGCCGAAGCGCGCCTCGCCGACTGGCGCTTCACCCCAAACGGCAGCGAAGGCTTTGCCAAAGCCGAAGTCACCGCCGGCGGCATCAGCACGGCTGAGCTGTCGTCAAAAACCATGGAAGCAAAGCGCATGCCGGGGCTTTACGCCATCGGCGAGGCGGTGGACGTCACCGGCTGGCTCGGCGGCTATAACTTCCAGTGGGCCTGGGCGAGCGGCTGGGCTGCCGGGCAGGAAATATGACTTTGGTGATTAGGCCAAAGCCCCACCAATCGCCGCGCTTGCTGCTGCCGCCATTGCTTTTCGATCCTGCACTGCTTCTCCGGTGAGGGGCGCCAGAAACCGCACGGTCACCACAAGCCTGCGCCGCCGCGCCAGGATGCGCAGGAAGTTGGCGACGCCGTGTTCTGTGCCGATCCAAGCGATGTCCGTCGCTTCAGCGCCGTAATCGAGCAGCACGGGTATCACGCTTACGCCATCGGGCACCGGCTCCAGCGCCGAGAGCAGCGATGACTTGAATGGCAGGAGGCCGGTTCCGTCGCTGGTGGTGCCCTCGGGGAAAATGGTCAGCGCCCCGGTATCGCGCAGCGCGCGGCGGATGTCTTCGATCTGGGTATGCACGCTGGCGCGGTCATGCCTTGCGATAAATACGGTGTCATTCATCGCGCAAAGGTGTTTGAGCAGCGGCGTTGATGACAGGCCATCATGGCCGACGAAGGCGCTTCCGGTGACGGCGGCAATCGCCGGAATGTCGATCCAGCTGACGTGATTGGCGATCAGGAAGGCGCCGGTCACAGGCCGCTTGCCCTCGGTCACCAACTTCAAGCCTGCGATCCAGCCAAGTCCGCCAAGGAACAGCCGCGGCCACGGGTTCTTGAGGCGCAGGAAATGGAACTGATAGTAGAGCGGCAAGCAGGTGAGAAACAGCACCAGCATCGCGCCAATGCGTACAATAATCCGGATGGCACCGAACGGGCTGATCCGCCGTGGCTGCGTTGAAACCAGCGCGTTCATACCCTTGGCATCAACATGGCCAGTACCGGGAAATCACAGGGGCATCACTGGGACATCACTCCGTGTCAGCGGTTCCCGTGGGGGGATCGCGGGTGAGCCTTACCCCGAACAGTTCCATCCGGTGATCAACCAGCCGGTATCCCAACCGCTCGGCGATCTGGCGTTGCAGTGCTTCCAGTTCGGGGTCGACGAATTCGATAACCTTGCCGGTTTCAACGTCGATCATGTGATCATGGTGCGCTTCAGGCGCGGCTTCATAGCGTGCGCGGCCATCGCCGAAATCGTGGCGATCAAGGATCCCTGCCTCTTCGAACAGGCGCACGGTGCGATAGACCGTGGCAATCGAAATCCCCTTGTCGATCGCGCTTGCGCGTTGGTGCAATTTGTCCACATCGGGGTGATCGGTGCTGTCTGACAGCACGCGGGCAATAACCCGGCGCTGTTCGGTAATGCGCAGGCCGCGTTCAGCACACAGGGCTTCGACGTCGATGGTCTGTTGCACGCGTGCGCCTTCACAGGAAAAGAAAAACCTCGCAGGGATATTAGCCCTGCGAGGTTTTTGTGCAAGTGCGTGATGGAGACAGCGTCCCCCCTAAGGCGGAAAGCCAACCCGCTCTAATTTAATTTACTTCGCCTTGGGCGGACGGCCGCGCTTGGCAGGAACCTTTGGGGGTTGAACCTTTTTCGGCATCTTGGTGCCCAGCTTGCGGCCCAAACCAATCTTCTTGGCGAGCACGCGGCGGCGTTCGGCATAGTTGGGAGCGACCATCGGGTGATCGGCGGAAAGGCCCCACTTGGCCTTGTATTCATCAACGTTCATGCCGTGGTGGGTCGAAAGGTGGCGCTTGAGCATCTGCAGTTCCATGCCGCAGTCCATGCACACGACCTTGTCGGGCTTTACCGAAGCGCGCGCCGATACGGCGGGCTTGAGCGGCGCGGCTTCGGGCTCGGCAGGTGCGCCAAGTCCGGCGAGCGCCTTGTAAACATTGTTGATCAGCGCGGTGACTTCATCCGACGAAACATTGTTGTTGCTGACGTGCGCGGCAACAATGTCCGAAGTAAGCGTGATTAGCGTTTCGCCCATATCGCTCTGCATATTATCCATGGGTATTTCCTTTATGTGCGACCAGGCCGTTTCGGCCTTGGATTCTTGGAAGTGAACCTTCGCTCAACCAATACCGGGCTTCATAGCAATGTGTTTATTAATGGCAAGGCAGAAAGCTGGAGTTTAGCGCAAAAAA
>JANNZB010000030.1:0-1763 GCA_031410395.1 Novosphingobium sp. | reverse complement strand
CAACGATGCGGTGAGCAGCGCGATGTTGAATCGCAATTGCAGGATCCGCGCACGCTGGGTGAGAACCTCATAAGCGCGAACGATATTTTCCGCACGTTGCCCCTGCCCAAGAAGGTCTGAACTGCGAGCGGCGTAAAGATAGATGCCGGCCTGCCGATCAATCGGCGTTGCCGCTTCAATGCGATCAGCATTGCGCGTTACCACCAATGCTTCGCCGCGCTCGAGCCGGGCAAGCACCTCAGGCCGAATTCGCACCCGCGTAGTGTTTCCCTGAGGATCAACAACGGCAGCCGTTCGCAGCATGCCATCCTGACCTTTTTGGAGAATAGCGCTTTCGTTCAGTTTTCGCGTGAGGACTTGATACGAATAGCCCTCGCGAAAGGCTGGGCTGAGGATCGGCGCCTGCACCAGCATGTCGTGCAGATCGCTCGCCATGGTGATCGATTCATTGCCAACCTCGTGCACGTTCTGGTCGTAGTAGCCGCGCGCCAATTTATTGGCATTTTCGAGCAACCCGCGCGAATTGTCGGAAAACCAGAACTCGACGCCGGACTGGAACAGGAATGAGGCAAAAATAACCACCAGCAGCGTCGGAATTGCCGCGATGATCGAAAACAGGAACACCAGTTGGACGTGGAGCCGCCCAGTCCCGCCCAACGTTTCCGCAGCACGGCGCAGCGCCAGGCGTCTTCCCAGCAGCACCAGCAAAGTCATTGCCGGGACAAGCATCCCAACGAGCAGCGTAGCGGTAACGTTTGTCGAATAGAGCTGACCACTTGAGGATGGCCCGTTGATCGTCAGCCACGCCACAATCGTCATCGCAAGAAAGGCGAGCGCCGCGACCATTTCCATGATGGCAAAAAAGTTTGCGCGGCGGGCAGATAGCTGAATGCGCCGCCACCATCTTGGCCAACCGCTGCGTTTTCTGACCTCACCTTCACTCATCGTTGCACATCTACAACGGCAGTGTTGCATAAATGCAAGCCCAATTCGACGAATTGGCAAATGCCAGCGGTGAGCGCATCGATTCGTAGGCCGCTAGCTTCGGGCAAATGACTCCGGATCGAGCGCCAGATCGTTCAGCCGTTTACGAAGGGTATTGCGGTTGATCCCGAGAATTTGCGCAGCCTTGAGCTGATTGCCGCCAGTTGCGCGCAGCACCTGCGCAAACAGGGGGGCTTCGAATGCGGCAAGAGCCACGTCATAGACCGTTCCCGCGCGCGGATCAGCGATTGCCAGCCATTGACTAACAGCTGCACTGAGATCGCTCGCTTGGGGTTCGCCGCTTTCACTTCCCCTATGCCGCTGATCAATCATCCCGCGCAAAGTAGCCGCATCAATAACTTCTTCGCGGGCCAATAACGTCGCACGGAACAGGAAATTCCTTAACTCGCGGACATTTCCGCGCCACGGCTGACATGAAAGCAGATCGATTGCCTCAGTCGACAACTGATGACGCGGCAGGCCTTCGTTGACAGCGAGCTTGAGGAAATGATGCGCTAGAGCCTCAATGTCTCCAGCACGATCGCGTAGCGGCGGCATCTCGATTGGCACGACGTTGATACGGTAGAACAGGTCTTCGCGAAACTTGCCCGCCGTGATTTGCGGTTCAAGATCCTTGTTGGTCGCGGCGATGATGCGCACGTCCACCGGAACTTCTTCACGGCCGCCAACCCGCCTGATCGAACCTGATTGCAGCGCGCGCAGCAAGCGCGTCTGCGCTTCCAACGGCATGTCACCGATTTCATCGAGAAACAGCGTTC
>JANNZB010000029.1:0-4268 GCA_031410395.1 Novosphingobium sp. | reverse complement strand
TCCTCATGCTTTTCCTGACTGACACGCGCCATCTCAAACCTCCGTTCACGCAAAATCCGTGAACCCAAGGTCAGAAATTCGCCCGAACCCGGCAAGTGTGCATTCCCTGTACGCTTACCGTTACGATGATTTATTTCCCTGTTATGACCGTTTGATTTCCCTGTTATCGGGAAATGAATTCCCTGTTATTTCCAGGGTGTTTTGAGGATCGCAGATCCTCTAGGTCGCAGAAAACTGCGGATATCGGGCACGGCTTGTGCTCGACCGGCCCGGTGAAAAATGTGATTTTCCCTGTAAATACCCTGATAACAGGGAATTTGGCTTTGAGACTGCGTTGCGCCAGACTGCGTCGCGCACCATTTTGTACTAGGCTTTGAGATCGCCCCAATCGGGGTGTTTCTCGAAGGCCGCCGCGATATACGAACAGTCCGGCCGCACTTTGAATCCCTGCGCGCGGGCATCGTCAATCAAAGCATCGACCAACCGCGCAGCGACCCCGCGCCCGCCGATCTCGGGCGGGACCAGCGTGTGTTCGGCGGCCCGCACATTGCCGTGCTGCACCCAGGTTAACCGGCCCACTGAAGCGCTGCCCGGAACATGTGCGCGGTATTCGCCTGCGTTTGCGTCACCGTGGCGGGTGATCTTCAGATCTTCCATTCGTCTGCTCCTTGACCTTATCGAACTGTTCAGCGATTCGCAGATGGCTATGCAATTCCTTTCCGACAATGCCGCGCGTGTCCATCCTGCCGTCTGGGCAGCAATGCAGGCCGCCGATGCGCCCGATGCGCCCTATGATGGCGACGCATTGAGCAAGCGACTCGACGCGGCGTTCTCCGCGCTGTTTGGCCGCGAATGTGTCGTGCTGTGGGTGGCCACGGGCACGGCAGCGAATTGTCTGGCGCTGGCAACAATGGTCCCTCCGCACGGCGGCGTGGTCTGCCACCGCGAGGCGCATATCGAAATGGACGAGTGCGGCGCACCGGCCTTTTTCACCCACGGAGCCAAGCTGATGCTGGCCGAAGGGCAAGGCGCGAAGCTGACCGCGGCGGCAGTCGAGCGGGTAGTCGCGCCGATTCGCGACGACACCCATCAGGTCCAGCCGCATGCGCTTTCTCTGACCCAGGTGACGGAATATGGGCTGGTTTATACGCCGTCCCAACTGAATGCGCTGATCGATCATGCGCGTGGCCGCAAGCTCGGCGTGCATATGGATGGCGCGCGCTTTGCCAATGCTGTCGCCCATCTGGGCTGCACGCCGTTCGAAGCTTGTGGGGCGGTTGATGCGCTAAGCTTCGGCTGCATCAAGAATGGCGGCATGGGAGCGGACGCGGTGGTATTCTTTGATGCCACACTCGCCGATGTCGCCCGCTATCGCCGCAAGCGGGCGGGCCATCTGCAATCGAAGGGCCGTTTCCTTGCGGCGCAAATTCTGGCGATGGTTGAGGGCGGTCTGTGGCTGGACAACGCACGCGCAGCCAATGCTGCGGCGCGGGAGATTGCCTCGGCCTGCGGTGCGCGCCTGTTGCACCCGGTTGAGGCCAACGAGCTGTTCGTTAAACTCAACGCAGCCGAACGTGAAGTGCTGCGCGGGCAAGGCTATTCGTTCTACGATTGGGGAACCGACGCGGCACGACTGGTGACGTCGTGGTCGAGCGAGATGGCGCAGGTATCGGCGCTCGCCAAGGCTATCGCATCGCTGTGAAACATCATCCGCCGGTAAAATTCCTCACCCCGACCATCGTTTTCCCTTTCGTTCTCGTGGCGCTGATCTGGGGGTCGACGTGGTGGGTGATCACCACCCAGCTGGCAGCGGTTCCGGCGGCGTGGTCGGTCACGCTGCGCTTTGTTCTGGCGACACCGGCGATGGCGCTGCTGGCGCTGGTGACGGGAAAAAGTCTGCGGATCAGCGGTGCGGCGCACCAGTTGGCGCTGATCGTCGGGATCAGCCAATTCTGCGGCAATTACATGTTTGTCTATCAGGCCGAACGGCACCTGACCTCGGGCATTGTCGCGGTGATGCTGGGACTGCTGCTGGTGCCCAACGCGCTGCTTGGCCGGTTCCTGCTCGGTCAACCGATAACCCGGCGGTTCATGGCGGGCAGTACCATCGCCATTGTCGGAATAGCCCTGCTGCTGGTCAACGAGGCACGCGGCAGTGCGGGTTCAGACAATGTCTGGCTGGGGGTTATTTTGGCGATCGGCGGGCTGCTCGCCGCGTCGATTGCCAATGTCGTGCAGGCGAACGAAACCGGACGTTCGATGCCAATGGCCAGCCTGCTCACCTGGTCAATGCTCTATGGCACGCTGATCGATGCAGGGCTAGCCTGGGTTAGTGAGGGTCCTCCGGTATTCCCGCGCGATCCGGCCTTCTGGCTCGGCACCGCCTACCTTGCGCTGGCGGGTTCGGTGGTGACCTTTCCGCTCTATTTCACGCTGGTGCGCCAGCTCGGCGCAGGGCCAGCCGCCTATAACGGCGTCGCCTCGATAGTTCTGGCGATGCTGCTTTCGACCCTGCTCGAAGGCTATGGCTGGACGGCGCTGGCGCTGGCGGGATCGGTGCTGGCGCTGGCCGGACTGGTCATCGCGTTGAGAGCCCGCAGCCCGGAATAAAAATCGGCATAGCGCGGAACCCAGCCAAGCACGCGCTTGGCCTTGCCGTTCGCTACCCGGCGGTTTTCGGCATAGAATCCCAGCGCCATTGGTGAAAGATCAGCCTCTTCAAGCGACTGCATCGGCGGCGGCGCAAGCCCCAGCAACCGGCAGGCCTCCTCGATCACGGCGTTCTGGCTGCACGGCATGTCATCGGCCAGATTATAGGCTCCCGATGGCCCGTTGAGTCCCGCGACCACCCCCGCGGCAATATCATCGACATGCACCCGGCTGAACACCTGCCCCGGGATGTCGATCCGGTGCGCTTTCCCTTGGCGCACCCGATCGAGCGCAGATCGACCTTTGCCGTAGATCCCCGGCAAACGGAAAACCCGCGCGCCGCGATCCAGCCATTCGCTGTCGCATTCAGCCCGCGCAGTTCGTCTGCCGGTCCCAACTGGTGCAGATTCGTCGACCCAGGCCCCGCCGCAATCGCCGTAAACCCCGGTAGAGGAAAGATAGCTCAGCGCTTTGCCGCCCAGCGCGCCACCATAACGCTCGAGCACCGGATCAAGCCCATCTCCAGACGGCGGAACTGATGACAGCACATGCGACGAATCGGCCAAGGCCAGCCGCACCGCGCCTTCATCATCAAACACCAATGTGCCATCGCGCCCGGTCGAAACCACCTCCCACCCTTGCGCTTCGAGCACGTCGGCGATGCGCGCGGCGGTGTAGCCAAGGCCGAAGATGAATATGCGGGGCATGGGCTCTCTTTGCCTTCAAAGCTTTTGTTAGTCGATATGACCAGTAAGGCGAATGACTTGTGTCTTGCCGGATCAAGCCAGCACGCATACCCGTACATTCGAGCCCAACGGGGGTATTTATGCAAAACAAACTAGATGCGCAGAACCCTACAGAGATTTCGCCCCCGCCCCAGATTGAAAGAACAATTCTAGGCCATTCGTGGGGCGAACTATATTATGAAGTTTTCGTAGTGGTGCTGGGCGTCGCACTTGCATTGATCGGGCAGCAAATTGTCGATAATATCAACTGGGGTTTCAAGGTGAACTCCGCCGAGGCGGCAATCAGGGACGAGCTTAGCAATGACCTAGCCTTGGCGAAGGAGCACCAAACCCTCAATCGTTGCATGAACAGCTATCTAGACACTTTGCAGCGGGCTGTAATTGCTGGGGACTCGGCAACAATCAGGCGATTGAACGAGTTGAAACCTCCTTTGCCCGGCAGAGCTTGGCCGCGCGACACATGGACCGCTGCGCTCAGCAATCAGGTTTCTGATCACATGGATGAGGGGAAAGTGGCGATCTATTCCCGTGCGTTTCTGCGGATCAGTGTGCAACGCGAATTCA
Organism: Novosphingobium sp.; assembly: GCA_031410395.1. Classification (GTDB taxonomy): domain Bacteria; phylum Pseudomonadota; class Alphaproteobacteria; order Sphingomonadales; family Sphingomonadaceae; genus Novosphingobium. The sequence goes on along the minus strand of JANNZB010000029.1, from coordinate 309 downwards.
TGCAGGCAATGGAAGAAGCGTTTCCTGTGGCCCTGTCGGGCGGGTTCGGATTGCCAAGCGACGCAGGAGTGATTCACGATCAGATTGTCGCAATCCAGCAATTGCGAAGTCTTGAAGCACGCCGTTTGATGATTGGCACTTCGTTGCTGACTGAGGATGGGCCTGAAGTGGCAATTGTGCCATTGGATCGATACTTTGCTGAAGATAATCAGCTCGTGGCCGCGTGCCAAACGAGTTTGGCTGAAATCACGGCAAAAGCGGGCTGAGCCTAGGAGTTGATCGGTCGCCCTCGACAGCGTACGGCAACGA
>JANNZB010000028.1:0-3284 GCA_031410395.1 Novosphingobium sp. | reverse complement strand
GTCGACTTCTGGAAGGGGTTTGGGAGGGAAAAGTATTTTATCATTAAGGCGGCCAATATCGCCGGTAAAGGCCGTCGAAGTGTTGCAGCCCCTCCTCTAGCGATTCAGCGCAGAGGAGCAAGAGGTAGGTGCCGGTACTTTCGGGCAGTTGAATACAGTAATCGGGCATCGCTAATGGTAAATCGGCGTGATGCAGGCCATATCGGCGCTCGACGCCCGGTGAGGGCAGCAGGAGTGCCTCATGGCTAACGATTTCGACTACGATCTCTTTGTTATCGGCGCCGGATCAGGCGGCGTTCGGGCGAGCCGCGTGGCGGCGGCGCATGGGGCAAAAGTTGCTGTGGCGGAAGAGTTCCGGATTGGCGGCACCTGCGTGATTCGTGGCTGCGTGCCGAAGAAGCTGCTGGTCTATGCCTCATCATTTGCGCACGAGCTGGGCGAGGCCAGCGGGTTCGGCTGGACTTTGGGGGAGCGCAGCTTTGACTGGGCGAAGCTGCGGGACTTTGTTGCCAGCGATGTTGACCGGCTTGAGGCGGCTTACACAACGACGCTCGATAGTAACAAGGTCGATCATTTTCATGAGCGGGCGGTGATTACTGGGTCGAACGCGGTGCGGCTGGCGAGCGGGCATGAGATTAGCGCGAAGTACATTCTCGTCGCCACCGGGGCCTGGCCGGTGATGCCAGATTTCCCCGGCAACGATCTCTGCCTGACTTCGAACGAGGTGTTCCATCTGCCGACATTGCCTGCGCGGGTCGTAGTCAAGGGCGCGGGTTATATCGCTATGGAATTCGCCGGAATTTTCAATGCGCTCGGCTGCAAGGTGACGGTGGTCAACCGCTCCGACCAAATCCTGCGCGGCTATGACGATTCGCTGCGCGATCGGCTGCTGCAAATCACTATGGCGCGCGGGGTCGAGTACAAGTTCAACAGCCCGATCGAGCGGGTGGAAAAGCGCGATGAAGGCGCCTTTGATGTTTTCAGCACAGGGCAGGAGCCGATAATCGCCGATGCCGTGCTGGTTGCTACCGGGCGCAAGCCGAATACCGAAGGGCTGGGTCTGGAATCGGCGGGGATTGAACTGGGCGCTCTCGGAGAAATCCCGGTCGATGAGTTTAACCAGACCGCGTGCAAGAGCATCTATGCCGTCGGCGATGTTACCAACAGGGTGCAACTGACCCCGGTGGCGATCCGTGAGGGCCATGCGTTTGCCGACACCGTGTTCGGCGGCGCGCCGCGCACGACGTCGTATGAATTCATTCCGTCCGCAGTGTTTTCGCAGCCGCCGCTCGCCGGGGTTGGCATGACCGAGGCGCAGGCGCGCAAGGCGTTCATCGAGATCAAGGTGTTCACATCGGACTTCCGCCCGATGAAAAACATGTTCGCGCAGCATAAAGAGCGCGGACTTTACAAGCTGGTGGTCGATGCTGCGAGTGACAAGGTGCTGGGCGTCCACATGATCGGCCCGGAAGCACCCGAGATACTTCAGGCGGCGGCGATTGCAGTGCGGGCAGGGCTGACCAAGGCCGATTTTGACGCAACCATGGCGCTACACCCTTCGATGGCCGAGGAACTGGTTTTGATGCGTTAGGCGGAGGCTGTTTGACGCGGGGCTGGGGGAAACAGCCGCTCGAGCGCCTTGCGCAGCGGCCTGCGCCGGTGTTCGGTCAACGCGGCAAACACACCGCTCACCGCAACTACAGCAGCGATGATGGCGAAGAAACCGAACAGATTTCCGCCCGCGCTCACGCCATTGGCGCGCAACACTGTCAGCAGCGGCCAGTGCAGCAGATAGAGCGAGAATGACATGTCCGCCGTCCACCTGATCGGCTTGGCGAAGCGTTCAAGCGAGGTGTTTTCAGACCCCAGCAGCGCGCGCAGCCCGGTCAATCCGTAAGCGCAGCAAAAGGCGAGCAGGATATAGCTCGGCGCATAGTGTGATTGGCCGAGATCCCAAGTGGCAATCTTCCAGAACACCGTGGCGAAGGCGGGGGCAATTACGCAAGCGACAAACAGCGCGGTCAGCGCCAGGGTAATCCGCAGCCTCGCCTGTGTTGGCGTAATCGCAGCAAATGTTTTCATCCGCGCAAGATAAACCCCGGCGAGCCACGCCGGCAGCAGCAGCAGGATGTTCGCACCGGCGATGGCGCAGGCTATTATCAGCGCAATAATCCGCGTGGCGCCTTTAAGGAAAGTTGCGATGCCGAACATTGTGTAGAACCACACCTCATAGCACAGCGACCAATAGGGCGGATTGATTGCCAGCCCGGACGACAGGCTCTCGCTGAGGAACAGTGCGGCATAGAGCGTCCGCATGGGAGAAATCACCCCCGGATCGCCGCCCATCGGGCTGGGAGCAAAACCCTGCGCCGAGCAGTATTCCGCCAAGCCATAGGACAGCGCCAGAACGGGCAAGGCCACGGGCAGGATGCGCGCCAGCCTTGCCGCCGCAAAGCTTGCCAGCGTTTGGCCCTCGGCATCCGACGAGCTGGCGATCACCAGCCCGGAAAGCACGAAAAACACCACTACTGCGTTAAGCTGCAAGCTGATGGTGAACGGATAAAACCCGGTGTACATGCCTAATTGGTGTGCATGGCCGACCACCACCACCAGCGCGGCGATCGCCCGGATCAGGTCCAGCCACAGTGACAGCGGCTTAGTGATGAATTTTTCCCCGGTCATCCCCCCGGAATAACCACAAGGGGTGAACATTTGGTAGCTGCGCCGTGAACCTGCGCCATCGCGCTAAGGATAAGTTTAACCGATCGCTTAAATGCAGTTGACGCCATAGAATCGCCGTGCCTTAGCGGTGTGACAATTTCGAAAACGCGAAGGGGTTTACTGGGGCATGTCCGCCAATATCGCCGAAATGGAAAGCCGCCGTTCCGCCGCGCGTATGGGCGGGGGGCAAAAGCGAATCGATGCCCAGCACGCAAAAGGCAAGCTGACCGCGCGCGAACGGCTTGAGGTACTGCTTGATGAAGGCTCGTTCGAAGAAACCGACATGTATGTTGAACATAACTGCGCGGATTTCGGGATGCCCGAACAGAAGATACCCGGCGATGGCGTGGTCACTGGCAGCGGCACGATCAGCGGGCGGCTGGTTTATGTGTTTGCACAGGATTTCACCGTCTTCGGCGGCGCGGTGTCTGAACGCCACGCGATGAAAATCTGCAAGATCATGGACAACGCGATGAAAGTTGGCGCGCCGGTGATCGGGCTGAACGATTCGGGTGGCGCGCGCATTCAGGAAGGTGTCGCCTCGCTTGGTGGTTATGCAGAGA
>JANNZB010000027.1:0-1785 GCA_031410395.1 Novosphingobium sp. | reverse complement strand
ATTCCCATCGCCGCCGCGCCCGATCTGATCTCGCTGCTTAACCACCTTAAAGGCACGCAGGTGCTGCCAACGCCTGCACCCGGAGAGGCCGAACCGCCCAAACGCGGCCCGGACCTCAAGCAGGTCAAAGGGCAGGAGGTTGCCAAGCGCGCTCTGGAGATCGCGGCAGCAGGAGGCCACAATCTGCTGATGGTCGGGCCTCCCGGTGCGGGCAAATCACTGCTCGCCGCCTGTCTACCGGGAATTCTCCCGCCGCTTACACCGGCTGAGGCGCTTGAGGTTTCGATGGTCGCATCGGTCGCCGGAACGCTCGAAGATGGCCGGATCAGCCGCGCCCGCCCCTTCCGTAGCCCGCACCATTCCGCATCGATGGCGGCGCTCACTGGCGGCGGACTGAAGGTCAAACCGGGCGAGGTCAGCCTCGCGCACCTCGGCGTGTTGTTCCTCGATGAACTGCCCGAATTCCAGCGCCCGGTGCTAGATTCGCTACGCCAGCCGCTCGAAACGGGAGAGGTTACCGTCGCCCGCGCTAATGCCCACGTCACCTTCCCCGCCCGGGTCCAGCTGATCGCCGCGATGAACCCCTGCCGCTGCGGCCATCTGGGCGATCCGGCGCTGGGGTGCAGCCGCGCGCCAAGATGTGCGGCGGATTATCAGAACAAGATCTCCGGGCCGATGTTGGACCGCATAGACCTCCACGTCGAGGTCGACCCGGTAAGCGCCGCCGACCTCACGCTTCCCCCGCCCGCCGAAGGATCAGATCAGGTGGCGGAGCGCGTAGCCAGAGCCCGCGCCATTCAGACGGCGCGCAAGGAAGTCACCGGCGCACGCACCAATGCCGAACTTGACGGCGATGGGCTGGAACAGTTCGCCACGCCTGATGAACCGGGCCGCAAGCTGCTCATGCAAGCCGCCGAAGCGATGCGGCTATCAGCGCGGGGTTATACGAGGATGTTGCGCGTGGCGCGGACGGTTGCGGATTTGGCCGGCGTGGAGACTGTGGGGCGGATTCATATTGCCGAGGCGTTGAGCTATCGGCGGTTGGGGGTGCGGGGGTGATGATATTGAGGCAATAGCCGCAATTGCATCCTCTCAGCCATATTGCTGGGCATCAATTGCAGGCGCGCACTTCGACCGTGTCGCAAATCACTCGCGCCTGCTCCCCATTGCAAAAATCGCCCCTTGCGCTATAGAGCGCACCACGACGTCGATTCATGACGGGCTGTGGCGCTTCTCCGGTGGGTTATCGGTCGGGAACACTTGGGCGAAAAGCGGTGCGCTTTTTGCCTTTCACAGCCTCGACAAGCGGCAATTGGGCACGGGTACTAAATCTCGGCCGGAATCAGGGCATCAGCCCGCAGGAGCATACCATGTCAGATCCCCAGTCCCGCCCGTTCCTCATCAACAAGGATGAAGCAGGCAACTTCCGCCTGACCGTGCGTGATACGCGTTATAATTCGCAGGGCTATCCGCTGGTGACATCGACGATGCAAGCTGAGCTATTCAAGACGGCAACTGCCGCACGCAATTATGCCCGCGACAATTTCCGCGCGCAGCCGGGTCAATACGCTACAAAGTGAATTGCTTCCGCTGAGGCGGAAGGCGGTACCGGCCCGCTCCGCTGCCCGACCACCCCACGCTAAAAGCCTATGGGTGGTCGGGCAGCGGAGCGGGCCGGTACCGCCTTCCGCCTCAGCGGGAGCAATTCACTTTGTAGCGTATTGACCCGGCTGCGCGCGGAAATTGTCGCGGGCATAATTCGCAGGGCTATCCGCTGGTGACATC
>JANNZB010000026.1:0-2119 GCA_031410395.1 Novosphingobium sp. | reverse complement strand
CAACCCAAGTGTACCAAAGACCGGCATAGGGGTTACCGGTTTTTGCCGCAATTCCAGTCGCGATGAACGGAAGAAATCCGCCAAAGTACCCAGTGCCAAAGTGATAGGGGATCGACATTGACGAATAACGGATGCGTGCCGGGAACATCTCGCACAGCATCGCAGCCATGCCGCCGTACGTTGCACCGCAAAACACAACCAATGTGAAAATGCAAAGCACTATAATAGCGGCATTGCCGAGGCTTGGTTTGACCTTCGCCAGATTGTAACCTTCAGCGGCGAGCATTTCGGTCATCGCCTTGCCGCGCGCCACCTTGTCGGTCCAAGGGTAAGTATCGAGCGAAATTTGCTTACCCCCGGCCGTTAGAGAAACAGTCGGAGCGCTAATGTTCGTATTTGTAACACCGAGGTTGGTCAGGTCAGAGAGAAGCTTCCCGCAATTTGTCGCCTGATCGCCGGCGAATAAAGCGTAAGTGCAGTCAGGCCCGGCAACGACAACCGGCGCGCGCTGCGAGGCTTCGGCCAGCCCCGGATTGGCGGTGTTTCCGATCATGTGGAACAGCGGAAAAATCAGCAGTAATGAAAGCACATAACCCGCCACCATAGGTGCCCTGCGGCCTATCCGGTCGGACAATGTGCCGAACCGCTGAATGGTAAACATCGCCAGAAACGCACCCAGCCCGGTCATCGCCTCAGCCCACGAATCGTCAACGCGCATCGGCCCTTTCAGGAACGCGAGCATATAAAACATAGCGCAGTAGAAAATTACCGTCATTCCTGCCGCGCAGCCCATCATGGCGACGAACAGACGCTTGATATTGCCGGGAAAAGTCAGACTTTCCACGAACGGATTACCCGACAGTTCGCCTTCTTCCTTCATCGCGCGAAAAACCGGACTTTCTGAAAGTTTCAGCCGCATCCAAAGCGAAATCGCCAGCAGAAACACCGATAGCAGGAACGGAATCCGCCAGCCCCATGCCGCCCAGAATTCAGGCGTCATCAGCATCTTGCAGCCAAGCACCACCGCCACACTGAGCGAGAAGCCCGCAACTGCGGCGGTCTGGATAAAGCCGGTGAACTGGCCGCGCTTTTCAGGAGGTGAATGTTCCCAAACATAGATTGCTGCGCCGCCATATTCGCCGCCGAGCGCCAAACCTTGCAGCACCCGCAGAAAGACTATGATCACGGGGGCCGCGAGTCCAATCGCAGTGGTTGGCGGGACAAGGCCAACTCCGGCAGTAGCAATGCCCATCAGCGTTACTGTGACGAGGAAGGTATATTTCCGTCCCAGCTTGTCGCCAAAGTATCCGAACAGCATCGCGCCGAGCGGGCGAAAGCCAAATCCCACCGCAAATGTCGCCCAGACCAGCAGCGTTTGCATCGTTGTATTGCCGGCAGGGAAAAACGTCTTGCCGATGATCGCGGCGAGCGTCCCGTAGATATAGAAATCATACCATTCGAAAATCGTGCCCGCCGTGCTGGCACCAATAACCAAGCGCATCTCTGCCGCCGTTGGCTGTATTGCCGGGTGGCGCGCCGGTTCGGTCATCAAGAATCTTCCCCCAAAAGCAGATCTGCGGCTGCTCTAGCTTGGCGCGTTGACTTAGGGAAGCGCATCAAGCGCAGCGCGCCAGGGCAGCATCATTGCGTCGTGACGCGCGGGGAAGTGGCGGGCTTCGGCGAGCGCGGCCAGACCGGGCCAGTCGGGCATTTCGCTTGTGCCCGACAGCCAGGATTCAATACCGGCTGACATTGCGGCAACTTGCTCCCGTGTCTTGCCGATTGCTGGACCGGCAAACAATGCCGCACTTGCCTGCCCAATCGCACAAGCCTGTGCTGCAATGCCGATGTCTATGATGGCACCTTTAGCATCTGTCCTGAGCGACATTGCTAGCGTGCTTCCGCAGCTTTGCGATCGTGCGCGGCCTTGCAATGACATTTCGGGGTCATGCAGAACCGAGGCAAGGCTGGTCGCAAGCTCGAGAACCTGAGCGGTATAAAGCTTTGCCGGAGACGCGGTCACTTGATGCTTTTCAACCGGTTCCGCTCCGCCTGAGCAGCAGTTGCGCGGCGCTCGCCGATCATTTTAACCAGTGACTGGCTCGCTGCATCGATAAAC
>JANNZB010000025.1:0-3420 GCA_031410395.1 Novosphingobium sp. | reverse complement strand
CAGTCGAGAGGTTCTTCAGCAAAATCAAACATTACAGAGCCATCGCAACGCGATACGAGAAGCATCCAGAAAACTACATGGCCCTAATCAAGCTCGCCGCCGCCAGAATCTGGATGAAGTTTATGAGTCGGTGACCTAGGGCGTAGCGCTGGCAACGGGCATTACAGCCCCGCTCTTGCGATCACTTGCGCGGCAGGCATCTAGCAGGCGGCCCGCGTCCGGGGTTGGCGGCAGCTTGAGCGCCCCGCCACCGGGCAGCGTCGCTACCATCGAGGCGCCGCCTTTGATCGCGCCGGCTGTTTCCAGCGACGCGTCAATCGCGCCCTGCCATTCACCTGGATCGCCTGCCTTGACCACATCCATCGCCACCCGGGCGACGTGTCCGTTGCCCTCAACAGCGAGCAAAGCCTTCGCCCCCACCTCCGCCCGCGTGCGCCGGACATAGGCGATGCGGGCGGTGCCATCCGGGGTGTGGATGCAAGAGATGGAGAGCAGGGCGGGCTGGCCCGGCAAGCCGAATTTGACGCTGCCATTTCCGGGCGCGGACCACGCCGCGCCTTCAGGCTGCCGGGGTGGGAGTTCCAGCGGGGCTGGCTTAGAGGGGAGAGCGATGCGGATGGCGTTGTCAGGAGATTGCTGCGCAGGGTCGCCGCCCGAGGGCGAGCAGGCGGATAGGGTGACGACTAGTGCGGCAGTCAAGAAGGTTCGGCGAAACATGACACAGCGCATGGTGGACTGTACCTCGGCAGGCAAGCGCCGTAAGGTTGGGATGCGCGTTTCTGCACAGTAAGTTCCAACGCCAGCGCGCCTAACACTGCAACAAGCGTCTCCTGCGTCGGATTGCCGCTTTCAGACAGCGCATTGTAATGCGCCTGCCTACCAAGGCCGGACGTTTTGGCGAGTTCAGTCATCCTTTTCGACCGAGCCACATCGCCCACTGCGCTGGCGGTGTGCTGTGGATCGTTCCCAACCATCGCTCTTTTGGGATGTCCTTCTCGGTTTCGAGGTAATTGGCTGCGTCAAATGGCCTTGTCTCAACCACAGCGTCGCACTCCCTAGCCGATCAGCATTGCGGCCAAACTGCGCCAAACCTCAGTCGGCCCGATTGCTACCCGAAGTACTTCGCTTGCGAGAAGGATTCCGCCGCCCCACGCCGTCGCCGGGTGGAGCTTGCCGCGTGTTCTAAGATCGTAGGCCGCCAGCGCGGCAAGAAACATGTCTGACATCAGCATGCCGCCCACTGGTGGCGGCGCCGGCATCGCCAGCATCCGGCTGATCCGGGCCAGCGGCGTCGTCAACACCGGCAACATGGTCAATAACATCAAGCGCTTGTGATAAGGGCTGCGTTGTCGCTGAAGGATCGCGGCGATCAGCAGCCCGGCAAACATCGCGAGGTTGGTGAACGGATTTATAATGAAGGCCAGCTGGTCGCGACCCGGCTCACCCGCTCCGCGGCGCGCGCCTTCGATCGCGACGGCTATACCGACCACAACCATGACCATGCCCAGGACGATCCCCGCAGCTCCTACCTGCTTGTGTAGATCGCGCCGTCCCGTGGCGATCAGTGAAGTTTGCGTCAGGTAGAGCAGAACCCAACCGGTAAACACCAACCCATGAACATGAACGATCCACGGTAGCGGCGACGCTCCGAACCAGCGCATCAGGAAATAGGTCGGCGCAAATCCGATAAACGTAACCGCAAGCGCCGCGACCGCAGTCGCCGAGAAAAAGCGGCGCTCGGCGTTGAGCGTTATGCGCGGCGGTGCTGAGGTAGCCATCGTTTGTCCCCTCACGACCAGCTGGGAGCGTAACACTTGTTTGCGGCGCGACTAAGCTAATTCCGCAAGCATCACCGCCCCCACTTCGTCTTTCCCTGCCTCCCAAACCGCCCTTTCCTGGTCCCCGGCTTGCCCTCATTGCTCCGCCCGACAATTGGCGCGCGCTTGTCGCCGTCAGGTATCCCAAGCTCATCTGCCTCGAGCTTCCTGATCTCATCGCGCAGCCTCCCGGCTTCCTCGAACTCAAGGTCAGCCGCGGCATTGCGCATCTTGCGCTCCAGTTCCTCGATATAGGCGCGCAGGTTGTGGCCGACGAGATTGTTGGAGCCCTCGGCGTCGATCTCGACCAGCACGCTGTCGCGGTTGGATGTGTCGGCGACGATGTTGTGGATGTCGCGTTTGATGCTCTCCGGCGTGATGCCGTGTTCGATGTTGTAGGCGTGCTGTTTTTCCCGCCGCCGGTCGGTTTCCGCCATCGCGCGTTCCATGCTGCTAGTTATGCGGTCAGCGTAGAGGATCACGCGGCCATCGATGTTGCGCGCGGCGCGACCGATGGTCTGGATCAGGCTAGTTTCTGATCGCAGGAAGCCTTCCTTGTCAGCATCCAGAATGCACACCAGCCCGCATTCGGGAATATCGAGCCCCTCGCGCAGCAGGTTAATGCCGACCAGCACGACGTAAACCCCCAGCCGCAGGTCGCGGATCAGTTCGATACGCTCGAGCGTTTCGACATCGCTGTGCATATAGCGCACGCGCAAGCCCGCCTCGTGCATGAACTCCGTCAAATCCTCAGCCATGCGCTTGGTCAGCGTGGTGACGAGCGTGCGGTATCCCGCGAGCGCCACCTTGCGGCACTGCTCGATGCAATCCTGCACCTGATCTTCGACCGGGCGGATTTCCACGGGCGGGTCGATCAGTCCTGTTGGCCGGATCACCTGCTCGGCAAAAACCCCGTCCGACTGTTCCATTTCCCAGTGGCCGGGGGTGGCTGAAACTGCCACCGTCTGCGGGCGCATTGCGTCCCATTCGTTGAACCGCAGCGGGCGGTTATCAATGCAGCTTGGCAGGCGAAAGCCGTATTCGGCCAGCGTAATCTTCCGGCGGTGATCGCCTTTGGACATCGCGCCGATCTGCGGAACCGTCTGGTGGCTTTCATCGACGAACAACAGCGCGTTTTCGGGGAGATATTCGAACAATGTCGGCGGCGGCTCGCCCGGCATCCTCCCGGTGAGGAAGCGGCTGTAGTTCTCAATCCCCGCACAGCTTCCAGTCGCTGCAATCATCTCAAGGTCAAAATTGGTCCGTTGTTCCAGCCGCTGCGCCTCTAGCAATTTGCCCTCGGCGTTGAGCTCAAGCAGCCGGTCGGCGAGTTCAAAGCGTATGGCATCGGCAGCCTGCTTCATCGTTGGCCCGGGGGTGACATAGTGCGAATTGGCAAACACGCGGACGTAATTGAGGCTCGCGACCTTCTTGCCGGTCAACGGGTCGAACTCGACGATCTCCTCGATATCGTCGCCGAAGAACGACACGCGCCAAGCGGTGTCCTCATAGTGCGACGGGAAGATTTCCAGCGTGTCACCCTTCACGCGAAAATTGCCGCGCTGGAACGCCGCGTCGTTGCGCTTGTACTGGAGCGCGACGA
>JANNZB010000024.1:0-4018 GCA_031410395.1 Novosphingobium sp. | reverse complement strand
CCGGCGATGACCGACTTCATCTTTATGGTGAAGGACAGCTCGTACATGTTTGTCACCGGGCCGGATGTGGTCAAAACCGTGACCAACGAGATCGTGACGCAGGAAGAGCTTGGCGGGGCGATTACCCATACCACCAAGACGTCAGTCGCCGATCTGGCGCTGGAGAACGACATAGAAGCGCTGCTCGCCGCGCGCGATTTCTTCGATTTCCTGCCGGCGTCGAACAAGGACGAGGTGCCCGAGCGGCCCAATTCCGACCCTTGGGACCGGCTTGAAAACAGCCTCGAAACGCTGAACCCGGCCAATGCCAACCAGCCTTACGACATGCACGAAGTCATCAAGAAGGTGCTCGACGAAGCCGATTTCTTTGAGATCCAGCCAGCCCATGCGGGCAATATCCTGTGCGGATTCGGGCGGATTGAAGGGCGCACGGTGGGTGTGGTTGCCAACCAGCCCATGGTTCTCGCGGGCTGCCTCGACATCAATTCATCGAAAAAAGCCGCGCGGTTTGTGCGGTTTTGTGATGCTTTCAACATTCCGATCCTGACCTTTGTCGATGTCCCGGGCTTTCTCCCCGGCACCGCGCAGGAGCATAACGGCATCATCAAGCACGGCGCGAAACTGCTGTTCGCCTATGCCGAGGCGACCGTGCCGAAGATCACCGTGATCACCCGCAAGGCCTATGGCGGGGCCTACGACGTGATGGCCTCAAAACACCTGCGCGGTGATCTGAACTATGCCTGGCCGACGGCGGAGATTGCCGTGATGGGGGCCAAGGGTGCGGTGGAAATCATCTTTCGCGGGCTTTCGGGCGCGGAACAGGCGGAGAAGGTAACGGAATATGAAGAGCGCTTCGCCAATCCCTTCGTCGCGGCGAGCAAGGGCTTCATCGACGAGGTGATTTACCCGCATTCAACAAGGCGGCGGATTGCTCTGGGGCTGCGGAAGCTGCGGGGGAAGAGTTTGGAGAATCCCTGGAAGAAGCATGACAATATTCCGCTGTGAGCCTCTTAGAAGGTTTTTAAAGGCGCTGCTTGCAAGTTGCATGCTAGTGTTTGTTGCCTGCATAGTTGCGGGTCCGATTGCTGTTCATAATGTTTTCGAAAACACAACATACAATCAAGTAAATAAAGATCATGCATATGAAATTATTGGAAAACAATCAAAATATTACGTGAGCAAGGCAGCGTACAGGCTGTATTTGGTTTCGGAAAGTTTGATAGATATTTCATGGATGGTTGGTGCTGCTTGTGCAGTGGCTCTCACCGTAGCGGATTTGAAGCAGAAATATGGTGGCAAAAAATGAGCAAGGACCGCATTTGGGCATCATGAGGTATCAAATGGAAGCACCTGTCACGGGCTACTTGCGGTCGTCGCATCCACACATTATAATGACCTTATAATGTGAAGGAGTCCCCAGCCATGCAAACCGAACGTGTAACTTTCCTGACCAGCGCCGATCACAAGGCGGCGCTTGATGCCTTCGCCTCCAGCCGTGGTGAATCGGTTGGCAATGTCGTGCGAGAGGCGACGATGCGGTACATCGCGCAGCCGCGTGATGAGAGTGAGGAAGAGGCCGAATTGGCAGCCTTGGTGATGCAAGTGAACGAAGCGGTGCCCAAGATGAAGGCTTCTATCGACCTGATGATCGAGTCCATGCGCGCAACCCACGAAGAAGTTGACCGCACCCTTCGTGCCGCGGGAATCCGCAAATGAGCGCGCTGGGGGATGCGCTCAACGCCCTCAAGAATGTCGTGCTGATGCAAGAGCGACTCGACGTGATGCGGTCGGAACAGGTGCGGCTCTCAGAGGATGTGAAGGGCCTTAACGACTACATTCTGTCCGTCGACAAGCGTCTCATCCGCATTGAAACCATGATCGAAATGTCCACACGTTCCGGGCAACCGCCGCGAATTGAAGGCTAAGGTAAGCTAATGCAAGACATCTACATCGTCAGCGGCTGCCGCACGGCCATCGGCGACTTCGGCGGAGCGCTTAAGGGCTTTATGCCTAGCGAACTTGGCGCAAAAGTTGCCACCGAAGCACTCGCCCGCGCTGGCATTTCCCCTGATGACGTTGGCCACGTCGTCATCGGTCAGGTCATGCCGACCAGCGCCAAGGATTCGATGCTCGCCCGCGTCATCGCACTGAATGCGGGCGTTCCCTATGGCGTTCCGGCGCTGACGCTCAACCGGTTGTGCGGATCAGGGGTGGAGGCCCTCGTTTCCGCAGCCCGCCTGATGCAGACTGGCGAAGCTTCGATCACCGTCGCCGGCGGCGCGGAATCGATGAGCAACGTGCCGTATCATGACCACGGCGTTCGCTGGGGCAAGAAGATGGGCGACAACACGGTTGTCGATGCGCTCACCGAGGGGCTGCAGGATGCCATCGGCGGCTACCACATGGGTATCACGGCAGAGAATTGCGCGACGCGCCACGGCATCAGCCGCGAGGATCAGGATGCGCTGGCGCTCGAAGGCCACCAGCGCGCCTGTGCCGCGATTGCCGAGGGCCGGTTCAAGGAACAGATTGTCCCCATCGAGATCAAGACCCGCAAGGGCGTTACGCTGTTCGATACCGACGAACACCCGCGCGCCGATACCACGGCGGAAACGCTCGCTGCGATGCGGACGGCGTTCAAGAAGGACGGCACTGTCACCGCCGCCAATGCCTCGGGCATCAACGATGGCGCGGCTGCCGTTGTGCTGGCGACGGGGGCCGAGGTTGAGAAGCGCGGGCTGAAGCCATTGGCGCGGATCGTTTCATGGGGTCACGCCGGGGTTGAGCCTGAATATATGGGCGAGGGGCCGATCAAGGCAGTTCCCCTGGCGCTGGAGCGCGCCGGACTGACGCTCGACCAGATGGATGTGATCGAAGCCAATGAGGCTTTCGCCGCGCAGGCGCTCGCGGTCGCCAAGGTGCTGGGTTTTGACCGCGCCAAGCTCAATCCCAACGGTTCAGGTGTTGCGCTCGGCCATCCGGTTGGCGCGACGGGCTGCATTCTTACGGTCAAGGCGGCCTATGAATTGAAGCGCATCGGCGGCAAATATGCGCTGATCACGATGTGCATCGGCGGCGGGCAAGGGATTGCGATGATTATTGAGAACGTGCCATGAAACTCGGAAGGCTGAACCACATCGGCGTCGCCACGCCGGACCTCGACGCGACAATAGCGCATTACCGCGATGTTATGGGCGCGAGCGACATCACCGAGCCGTTCGTACTGGAATCGCAGCAGGTGCGCGTTTGCTTCGTCAACACTCCGGGTGAGGGCGGCACTGCAGGGACGCAGATCGAATTGCTCCAGCCGACCTCGCCTGACAGCGCGGTGGGCAAATGGCTCGAAAAGAATCCGCTCGGCGGCCAGCATCATGTCTGCTTTGAGGTGTCTGATATTCATGTCGCCAAGGCCGAATTTGAAGCTATCGGCAAGCGCGTGCTGGGTGAACCCCGCATCGGCGCACACGGCACGCTGATCATTTTCATTCACCCCAAGGACATGGGCGGGATGCTCACGGAAATTATGGAAACTCCGAAAGGGGCGCATTGAAATGGCGTACGAAACCATCCTGTTTGATCTGACCGACAACGTCGCCACGATCACGCTAAACCGGCCTGAAGAGCTCAATGCGATGACCGACACGATGTTCGGAGAGATGATCGCGGCGATTGCAGCGGTGCGCGAATCTTCGGCGCGGGTTTTGTTGCTCACCGGCGTGGGCAAGGGGTTTTGCAGCGGCGCTTCGCTCAATGCCAGCGCCGGGCTGCCGGATCTGGAAAAAAGTGTGCGTGAAGGACTGAATGGCATGATCGCGGGTCTTTATGATTTGCCGATTCCGGTGATCACGGCGGTCAATGGTGCGGCGGCAGGCGCGGGCTGCGCGCTGGCGCTGGCGGGCGATATCGTCATGGCCGGACGGTCAGCTTTTTTCCTTCAGGCCTTCGCAAATGTGGGGCTGATCCCCGATGGCGGCTCAAGCTGGGTGTTGCCGCGACTGATCGGTCGCGGCCGGGCGAT
>JANNZB010000023.1:0-7259 GCA_031410395.1 Novosphingobium sp. | reverse complement strand
CGCCCTCGACGGTGAGCAGCGGCATGTCCTTGATCGAGGCGAAATCCACCTTCTCGCCGCGATAGAACATCTTATCGGTGCCGATATGGTGTTCCATGAACACCTTGCGCAATGTTTCGATGTAAAACGTGGCTGCCATATCGAGCACAGCGAAATACTCGTCGTAAAACTCGCGGAACTTTTCGAGCGGCGGCTCATCGCCCTTTAGCGAGTTCTTGATGAACGATTTGTACTGGCGCACGTGCGGCATCGGATTGAGCGCGATGAATCCCGAAAGCTGATAAAATCCCGGATAAACCCGCCGCCCGCTACCCGGATAACCCTTGGGTATGGTGTGAATGTTGTTCTTTTCAAACAGCTTGATCGGCAGCTTGTCTGAAAGCCGGTTGATCGCCCCGGGATTGACCCGTGTGTCTACCGGGCCGCCCATCAGCGTCAAGCTGGCCGGCACGTTTGGCGATTTGCGCTTGGCCAGCAGCGCCGCGGCCACCATCGCCGGTGGTGCAGCTTGACAGGTCGCAACCAGATGCGTGCCCGGCCCCAGCTCTTCCATAAACGCGATCAGATGATCGACGTAATCATCAAAACCAAAATCGCCTTCGGACAGCGGTACTTGCCGCGCGTCCTTCCAGTCGGTGATGTAGGTATCGAAATCCTGCGTGAACCCGCGCACGGTATCGTTGAGCAGCGTGCCGTAATGGCCTGAAAGCGCCGCCGCAATCAGCACCTTTGGCTTGGCAACGCCGTTATCGAGATCAAAGCGCAGCAGATCGGCGAAGGGCAGCGAGTGGACCACCTGCTGATCGACAACTACGTCAAGATCGCCAAGCTGCTCCCAGATATCATAACGCGGCTTGGTGTAGCTTTTGAGGCTGCGCGCAGGAATTTCCCACGCCGTCGCCAGTGCGCGCATCGCAAAGGTATTACGCATCGGATTGCGCTTGTGCCGGGCCAGCTTTTGACCGGTATCGAGCATCCAGGCCATCGGACGTGTGGTACGGCGCAGGGCCTCATAGGCAGAATAGATCAAACTCAATCCTCAGTCTGTTGCACCTGCACAATACAGATGCAGCGGAGCCTAGCAAGCAAGTGCTTCCTATTGCTTTACATAGGTGCCGGGGGCATCCGCTATTGCAGGAAACTTCTTTGATCCCAGTGCTTTGGGAGCTGCAACCAGCGCTCCAGAGCGTTCACCGCACCATTTTGTCCATGATTCCCACCATGATCCCGGCAATTTTTCCGCAGATTCAAGCCATTCATCCCCGCTCGCCGCTTTGGCCGGAGCGATGAAGTGGTAAGCCTTTGGATTCCCCGGGGGGTTAACCAGCGCCGCGACATGTCCGCCGTTGCTCAGGGCAAACATCGTGGTGCCGCCGATATTGGTCTGCGACTGGTAACAACCCTTCCACGGGGTGAGATGATCCGTCACCGCGCCGACAACGAACTTGTCGCAGGCAATGTCGGCAAGCGAAATCGGCTGGCCGAGCACTTCATAGCCGCCCGGCTCGATCAGGCTGTTGGCTTCGAACATCGCGAGGAAATCTCTGTGCAGCTGCGCAGGCATGTTCGAGCTGTCATTGTTCCACGCGAGGATATCAAATGGCGCCGGCTCCTCGCCCATCAGGTAATTGTTGACCCAGTAATTCCAGATCAGATCATTGGGCCGCAACCATGAGAATATCTTGTGCAGGTCGGTCCCCGGCAGGACGCCTTTCATCGATGACTGCGCCTTGGCGACGGTTAGCATGGTCGGCAGACGAAAGGCACCGAGCGAGGCGTCGGTCTTGAAATCAAGCATGGCGACACATAGCGTAAAGGTATTCACCAGATCGCGCTTCTGTGCCGCAAGATAAGCAGCCGTGATCGCCGAGGTTATCCCGCCCGCGCAAAATCCCACGACATTGACTTTGGGTTGGCCGGTAATTTCGCAAATCACTTCGATCACCTCGATCACCGATTTGACATAGTCTTCCATCCCAAATGCGCGCTCATCGGGCGAAGGATTGCGCCACGATATGGCGAAATATTGCAGGCCTTGGGCGACAACATATTCGGCAAAGCTGCGCCCCGGCACCAGATCGGTGAAATAATAACGCCCGATCTGCGGCGGCACCAGAACCACCGGCAGCGCGTGGACCTGATCGGTCGAGGGCTGATAGTGGATCAGTTCGAGCATCTCGGTACGCAGCACGATCTTGCCCGGGGTGATCGCCATATTGACGCCGACTTCAAAGCCCGAGGTGTCAACCTGCTTTGGCAGGCCGCCGTTGTTCTGCAGATCATCAAGGAAGGCCTTGAAGCCCGTCACCAGATTGCTGCCGCCGGTCTCGATGGTTTTGTTGATCGCCGCAGGGTTGCCGAGCAGCGTGTTGGTCGGCGCGAAGGTACTGGTGACGATCGATGCCGCCAATTGCGCACGCGCCTTGTCTTCGCACGGCAGGTCTTCGGGGATCATCGCCTCAACCGCATCACTCATCGCAAGGTAGGTCTGGCTGAGCCGCTTGTAATAGGGATTGCTGGTCCAGGCATCATCCTTGAACCGTCCGTCGCGCGTGTCAGGGGCGAGCGTCGATGTGCCAAGCGCGATCTCGAACATCGACTTGGTAAGGTCCATTCCCTGTTGCATCATGGAAATCGGATCAAACGATTTCATGGCGGTAGCGAAGGGGCCTTGAGGACCGAGCATCTTGGCGGCGCTTTCGTTCAGCTGCCCGAGCCCGGGCATTTTGAACTGTTGATCGTCTTTGGCCATGCGTCGTCTCCCGATCATTTTAAGGCGCTGGTCCGTTGAATGGAACAGTCCCTAGTTCAAGACAAGCGTTCACTTCGCGGCTTGCTGCGCGCCCTTGACAGAGTTTATGCTGCACTGCAACATAACTAGGTGTTCAGCAGGGCGAGCTGCTCCAGAAAGGCCCATTCATCGTCGAGGCAGCGTAGATCGAACAAAATGGACCCATCGGATATCCGGCCGATCACCGGAATCGGCAGTTTGCGAAAACGCGCAGCCAAAGTAGCGAGCGCCTTTCCTGAGCGCGCAACTGGCCGAAGGGACAGGGCGAAGCTGGGGATCAACGCGTCGGGAAGCGCGCCACTGCCAGCCTGACTGGATGCCGCGACCGGATTGACGCACCAGTCGGCTCCGATTGCCTCAGCAAGCGGGCAGTGCAGGCGCATCGCCACTGCCTCAAGCTCGGCCACCGTTCGCGTGAGCAACCGCAAGGTCGGCAAATCGCGGGTCAGCAGGTCGGGCCTGCGATAGGCGAGCAGCGTGGCTTCGAGCGCGGCGAGCGTCACCTTCGAGACCCGCATCGCCCGCTTCATCGGATGCTTGCGAATTCTTGCGATCAGGTCTTTGCGCCCGGCGATCAGCCCGCACTGCGGGCCGCCCATCAGTTTATCGCCGCTGAACATCACCACGTCAGCCCCTGCGGCGATACAATCGCGCACCACTGGTTCCTTCGGCAGGCCCAGCGCGGCCATATCGATCAGGCTGCCCGCGCCAAGATCGGTGATGAACGGCAGGTCATGGGCATGAGCGATGCGGGCAAGTTCCGTCTCGGCCACTTGCGCAGTGAACCCGGTGATCGTGTAATTGCTGGCGTGAACCTTCATCAAAGCCGCCGTTT
Source organism: Novosphingobium sp. (assembly GCA_031410395.1). Classification (GTDB taxonomy): domain Bacteria; phylum Pseudomonadota; class Alphaproteobacteria; order Sphingomonadales; family Sphingomonadaceae; genus Novosphingobium. The sequence continues at coordinate 3,633 of JANNZB010000023.1, read as the reverse complement.
TTGGGCCAACGGCTTGCTCAAAATCGCGAAGGTGCGTGCGGTTGGTCGTGCCAACCTCGACCAGCTTCACGTTCGCCGCACGCATGACATCGGGCACGCGAAACGCACCGCCGATCTCTACCAGTTCCCCGCGCGAAACCAGCACTTCGCGCCGCGCCGCCACGGCAGCGAGCGTGAGCAGAACGGCGGCGGCATTGTTGTTGACTACGGTGGCCGCCTCGGCCCCGGTGAGTTCGCACAGCAGCCCTTCAATCAGGCTGTCGCGATCTCCGCGCCCACCGCTTTCAAGATCGAATTCGAGCGCGCACGGCGCGCGCATCGCCATCACTGCGTGCTCGACCGCCGCCTCTGACAGCAGCGCCCGGCCTAGATTGGTGTGGAGCACGGTCCCGGTCAGGTTGAATACCCGGCGCAGATTTGGCTTTGCGCGGGCATCGAGCAGCACGGCGGCCTCGGCCAAAACCTCACCCACTTCCGGACGTTCAGCGGCACCCCGTTCGCGGTGCCCCGCCAACACCGCGCGCACCGCATCGGTCAACGCGGCGCGGCCGTGCGATGCAGACAAGTCAGCAGCTTGCGGCAAGCGCAGCACGGCATCGACGGAAGTCAGCGGACTCATGCTGCCCCTTGATCACCATTCCCCTGCCCAGCGCAAGTGCAACTCCTAGATCGGCAGCCCGACGTAGTTCTCGGCAATGCTGGTCTGCGCCGCGCGGCTCGATGCGATATAATCGAGCTCGGCCACCTGCATTGCACGTTCAAATGGTCCGTCATCGGGAAACCGGTGCATCAGTTTGGTGAGTGACCATGAGAAGCGTTCGCTTTTCCAGACCCGCGCCAGGGCCTTGGCTGAATAGCCCGCGATGGCATCTGAATCGTGCTTTTGAAACCAGCTGGCAAGCGCATTGCAAGCATAGTGCACATCGCTTGCCGCAAGGTTCAGCCCCTTTGCCCCTGTCGGCGGGACAATATGCGCAGCATCGCCGCACAGCAGCACGCTGCCATGCCGCATCAGCGCGAACACATAAGATCGCAGCGGCGCGATGGATTTCTCAATCGAGGCCCCGCGAGTCATGTTCGACGCCGCCTCTGGCCCAAGCCGCAGCGCCAGTTCATCCCACACCCGCTCGTCGTTCCAGTCCGCGATCTTCTCGGTCAGCGGCACGTCGATATAATAGCGGCTGCGGGTGGGACTGCGCATAGATGCGAGGGCAAAGCCGCGCGCGTGGTTGGCATAGATCAACTCGTGGTTGCACGGCGGCACGTCGGCCAGAATGCCGAGCCAGCCGAACGGATAGTCGCGTTGAAATTCGCGAGCGGCGCTCGCCGGAATCGCCCTGCGACTAGGCCCGTGAAAACCATCGCAGCCGACGATAAAACGCGCATCGATGCGTCGGGAAGCGCCATCCCTGATGAACGAAACCCAGGGCGCATCGCCTTCGATATCGTGGAGCGCAACCTCTGATGTCTCATAGATCACCTCAAGCCCGCGCGAAGGCGCAGCCTCCATCAGATCGCGGGTGATCTCGGTCTGGCCGTAAACCATCACCTGCTTACCTGTGAGATCGGCAATATCGATGCGGATCAGCCGTTCGCCATCGGCAAGGTTGAATCCGTCATGCGGCAGGCCTTCGGCCTTCATCCGGGCATCGAGCCCCAGCCGCGCGATCAGTTCGACAGTCCCTTGTTCGAGAACCCCTGCGCGAATGCGTGAAGCCACGTGCGGCCCGCTCTGCCGCTCGATCACCACGCAGTCGATGCCCTCACTGCGCAGCAAAAGGCCGAGCATAAGCCCGGCGGGACCCGCACCGATAATGGCAACCTGAGTTCGCACGTTCGACAATCCTTGTTCACGCGGCAACAGGCGTTCCTGTGCCCTGCTTGCTGCGCATCGGGGAATCTATTTGGTCAATACCGTGCGTTCGGCGCGACGCATGGATGGGCTTGCGGCCTTACCGCACTATGCGCTGCGTTTGCTCGCCCCGATGATGTGGCGAACGGCGAGCGGATAGCCGCCGACCCCCAGACCTGAAATGATCCCGGTCACCACCTGCGTCATGATCGACTTCGAACGCCATTCCGCCTCGCGCCGGTGGATGTTGGAAATATGCACCTCTACCACCGGGCAATCGACCAGCTTGAGCGCATCGAGCACCGGATAGGCGGCATAGCTGAAGGCGGCGGGATTGATGACGATACCCGCAAGGCCGGTCCGGTGCTGCTGAATCCAGCCGACCATTTCACCTTCATCGTTGGTCTGGCGGAAATCGAGCGCAAAGCCTGCGCTCTCCGCTTCGGTCCGGCACCGCGATTCGACCTCGGCGAGGGTATCGTGCCCATAAACTTCGGGCTCGCGTTCGCCGAGCAGATTAAGGTTTGGCCCGTTGAGAACCAGGATGGTGCCAGGCAATCTATGTCTCCCCATCGTCCTTCAAGGTTCGATTATTACAATTCGCGCCTGAATAGCGGCTATTTGACGCCAAAGGCAACGCCGCGATAGCGGCGCCGATCATTGATGGTGGCTTATTGGCACCAGTGCGGCTATGGAGCCGCCGCTGGCCCCGACGAACGGGCGTGCACCCCCGCCCTTCCTGACGCGTTTACCCCATCGAGGCCCATGCCCTTTTCCCATTTGCCCACCCTGCTCGCCAATGCGCTAACTGCCAAAGGTTACGCCGAGCCGACCCCTGTTCAAGCGGCGGTGATCGAACCTGGCGCGCTGGGCCGCGATCTGATCGTTTCAGCGCGCACTGGGTCGGGCAAGACTGTAGCTTTCGGCCTCGCAATGGGCGTCGAACTGCTCGCGGGTGAAGATGGCGCTGAAATTGGCCTGCCGCCTGCGGGATCGCCGCTGGCGCTGGTGATCGCACCAACACGCGAACTGGCCCTACAGGTCAGCCGCGAGCTCGAATGGCTGTTCGCCGGGCTCCACGCGCGGATCACCACCTGCGTCGGCGGCATGGATCCTTCGAAGGAGCGCCGCGCGCTCTATGCCGGAACGCACATCATCGTCGGCACCCCGGGGCGCCTGCGCGATCACCTCGAACGCGGCGCGCTCGACCTTTCGGGCTTGCGCTATGCCGTGCTCGATGAAGCCGATGAGATGCTCGACATGGGCTTTCGCGATGACCTTGAGGAAATTCTCGATGCGACGCCTGCTGGCCGCCGCACGCTGTTGTTTTCGGCAACGATGCCCAAGCCGATTGTCGCACTGGCCAAGCGCTATCAACAGGATGCCTTGCGGATTTCCACCGTGGGTGACGATCACGGCCACGGCGACATCCACTATCAGGCGGTGACAGTATCGCCTTCGGACATTGAAAACGCGGTGATTAACCTGCTGCGCTTTTACGAGGCCGAAACCGCGATGCTATTTTGCGCCACGCGCGACAACGTGCGCCATTTGCACGCCACACTGGTTGAACGCGGGTTCGCCGCCGTCGCGCTTTCGGGCGAGCACAGCCAGAGCGAGCGCAATCAGGCGATGCAGGCGCTGCGCGACAAACGCGCGCGGGTTTGCGTTGCCACCGATGTTGCGGCGCGCGGGATCGACATTGCCTCGCTGAGCCTGGTGATCCACGTAGAAATCCCGCGCGATGCAGATGCGCTTCAGCACCGTTCGGGCCGGACGGG
>JANNZB010000022.1:0-1593 GCA_031410395.1 Novosphingobium sp. | reverse complement strand
ATATGGTTTAAACTTTGAAAACTTCCTAAAGAGGGAGCTAACTTATTCGAATTTCGCAAAAAGGTGCAATTTGGGTCGGTTTAGGGCGAGTAAACAGGGGTCTGAGTGCAACAAAATGATCGGCATGGCCTCGTCTGGGCGCTCAGTGGCTTCGCATTGCTTTCCTGCGGCGATGCCGTGGTCAAGTCGATGGTTGGCGGTTGGGCACCGACGGCAATTGCGGCTTTGCGCTATGTGATCGGCGCTGCCGGACTTGGGGTATTGCTCGCCTTTCGGGAGGGCCGTGCCGGGTTCATTGTGCCGCTGCCATGGGTGCAGCTGATGCGTGGTCTTGCTGTCGGAATGGCAACGGTGGGCTTTTTCTCGGCTGTGATTTTCATGCCGCTCGCCACTGCGACCGCGATCACTTTCACCAGCCCGATGATAACCGCCCTGCTGTCGGCGGTGTTTCTGGGCGAGCCGGCGCGGCGGGAAACGTGGCTGGCCAGCGCGATCGCTTTCGCTGGCGTGCTGGTGGTGTTGAGACCTAATTTTTCGGCGCTCGGGTTTGCCGCGCTGCTGCCGATGCTTTCTGCAATTGGCATGAGCCTGCTGATGATCGGCAATCGCGCCAGCGCGGGTAAAGCAAGCGGGCTGGCGCTGCAGTTCTTCGTTGCCAGCTGCGCTTCGCTTTTCCTCGTCGTCGCAACGGTGATAGGCGCTCGCAGCGGAATTGCGCGGTTGGCCGTGCCTATGCCTGGTTGGACGATCATTGCGCGCTGCGCGATCATTGCCGTCAGCGCCAGCACCGCGCACTGGGCGATATATCACGGAACCGTCCGCGCCGGAGCTGCCACCATCGCGCCGATGACCTATGTCCAGCTGATCGTCGCAACTATGCTGGGATACGTGTTTTTCCACGATCATCCCGATGCGATGACCCTGCTGGGTGCGGCGATGATCATGGGTTCGGGGCTGTGGCTGTGGAACGTTGACCGCTGGCGCGCGCCGATCGGCACCGACTGATCGCCCGCCAATACCCGTTTTATCGGTCATTAACCAAATTTGTGAGCGACCCGTTGACCCTCGCCACCCTAGGGAAAACCCCTATGCAATGACACCACAGGAGTGATGGAGTTTTGCATTGAAGGGGCGCGCGGCAATTGAACGGAGTTTTACGGCCTTTTACTGTGTTACCATGGCGGTGGGCACTGCATTGGCTGATAGCGCCGTGCATAGTCCCGATCATGTTCTGGCCGCTGGGCGGACCCAACATGATCCGCGTGTTTATCGCCGCAGGTTGCCTCGGGATTGTTTTTGCGCAGATACCGTGGCCGGGGCTTAAGCGTTTTGCCGCGCTGGGACTGACAGGAATGGTGACATTCGCCTTCGTTCTGATGAGTTTCAATCTCGATACCAGTTCAACCTCGGCGCTGCCGTTCTTTCTTACCGAAGCCAAATGGTATGCATCAGGTGATTATCTGGTGATCGCAACTCTGCTAGTCGTGGCGCTTTACCTCGCCTGCAATCAGGCTCCCACAGTGCCGCGGTTTGGCAAACTTTGGCAGTGGGGACTGGCTGCGCTGATGGTCACCAGCCTTGCCCGGTTTGAAT
>JANNZB010000021.1:0-9744 GCA_031410395.1 Novosphingobium sp. | reverse complement strand
GTCGCCGCCTGATAGGCGACCTTGCCGCCCATGCAATAACCGACGAGGCCCACCTTGGACACCCCCGCTTCACGCCTGATCCAGCGAATTGTCGCCTCGACGTCCTGAATGCCAAGATCAAAATCGTGCGCCATCATATATTTGATAGCCTGCTGGAATTGCTCGGGAATATCGGCATCGAGATCGATTCCGAGGCCCTGCTGCCAGAAAACCTCGGGCGCAACTGCGAGATAGCCGAGCGCGGCCCAATGCTCCGCCTTTTTGCGAATACCGGGGTTCACGCCGAACACTTCCTGCACAACGATAATCGCACCTTTGGGCGCGCCCGCTGGCTCGACCACAAAGGCGGGAAACGACCCGCTGTCATCAAAGGTTGGAATGCTGACGGTTTTGGCCACGGTAAATCTCCTTGCAAGTCGGCGTTCTCCCAGTCTTTGCCGCGCTGCATGGACATTGCAAGGGGGCTGTGCCAGCACCATAAGCCAGCCAACCCCTGCCGCGAGGTGTCCCGCCATGAAAGTCAACGTCGAGATCGATTGTAGCCCCGAAGAGGCGCGCCGCTTCCTGGGCTTGCCCGATGTTTCCAAGGCAAACGACGTTTATGTTGATGCCGTGGCCAAGGCGATGAAAGGGGTGGGCTCAATCGATCAACTTCAGGCGATGGCCAAACAGGTCGCGCCGATGGGAGAGTTTGGGCTCAAAATGTTCCAGCAATTTATCGAGGGCGGGTTGGCCGCGAAGGCAAAAAAGCCGGAATAGTTGTGGGTTGCCCGTGACTGACACCATTTTCGCTCTTTCCAGCGGCTCACCCCCCGCCGCGATCGCCGTGGTTCGCGTCAGCGGGCCGCAGGCGGGCGATGTTATGCGTATTCTTGCCGGCCATCTGCCCGAACCACGTCGCGCGGGCACCTGCGATCTGATCGATGCTGAAGGCGAAGTGATCGATCGCGCTTTGGTGCTATGGCTGCCGGGGCCTGGAACGGTGACGGGGGAAGATGTTGCCGAATTCCACCTCCACGGCGGCAGGGCTGTCGTTTCGGGGTTGGAGCAGGCGCTAGAGGCCATGCCCGGGCTTCGGCGAGCAGAACCGGGTGAGTTCACCCGCCGCGCCTTCGCCAATGGCCGCATCGATCTGGCCGAGGCAGAGGGGCTTGCCGATCTGCTCAGTGCCGAAACCGAACTGCAACGCCGCAGCGCACAGGCCATGGCGGGTGGAGCGTTCTCGCGGCAGGTTGAGGAGTGGCGCGCGAATTTGCTTGATGTTTCGGCCAGCCTTGAGGCGATGCTCGATTTTTCCGATGAAGATGATGTCGCGCTGCTGCCCGCGAATTTCGCGCAGAAGCTCGACGGGCTTCAGCGAGATATTGCTGATTGGCTCACACGCCCGCGTGCCGAAAAACTGCGCGAAGGTTATCGGGTGGTTATTGCTGGCCCGCCTAATACCGGAAAAAGCACTCTGTTCAATGCTTTGGTGGAAGATGACGCGGCGATTGCCACGCCAATTCCCGGCACCACGCGTGATGTTCTGACCCGGCCCGTGGCTATCGAGGGAATCCCCTTCCTTTTCGCCGATACCGCTGGTCTGCACGATTTTGTCGATGATGAAGTCGAGGCAATCGGTATCGAGCGCGCGCTTGAGGCTCTTGACCGTGCAGATCTGGTGCTGTGGCTCGGTCCGGAAGGACAGGGTCCGCACGGATCATGGGACATCGCATCCCAAATTGACCGGCCCGGTAGTAAGCCGAAGCCCAAGGCGCGTCACCGGGTCTCGGCAGTGACTTTTGAGGGGATGAATGACCTTCGCCAGGACCTTGTCTCGGCTGCGCGATCATCGATGCCACGGCCGGGTGACGTGGCGCTTAACGAGCGGCAGCACCATTTGCTGACCCGCGCGGGCCATGTTCTCAGCGAGGCCGGGCATGAACGCGATCCACTGTTAATCGCAGAAAACCTTCGCGTCGGGCGGGTGGCGTTCGATGCCTTGTTGGGGCGAACGACCACAGAGGACATGTTAGGCGCGCTGTTTGGTCGGTTTTGCATTGGGAAGTAGTAGTGATTGAGCTGGAAGAGGAACCGCGCTAGCCTTAGGCTCTCGAAGCCACCGCTCAAACGTTCCACGTGAAACATCCGTGCTTTGACCCTGCGCCGCCATGCGGCTAAAGCGGCGCGCATGCACACATTTGATGTCATCATTGTCGGCGGAGGCCATGCCGGGGTGGAAGCCGCTGCCGTTGCCGCGCGGATGGGTGCGCGCGCAGCTTTGGTAACCTTCGAACTCAACACTATTGGCGCGATGAGCTGCAATCCGGCTATTGGCGGGCTCGGTAAAGGCCATCTGGTGCGCGAGGTTGATGCACTCGATGGTGTGATCGCCCGCGCCGCTGATGCGGGTGCGATTCACTATCGGATGCTCAATCGATCAAAGGGTTCGGCCGTGCAGGGCCCGCGGATTCAGGCGGATCGCAAGCGATTCAAGGCGGCGGTGCAGGCGATCTTGGCGCAGCAGGGTGACCTAACGCTGATCGCCGGTGAGGCGGCGGCGCTGCGCATGGACGGTGGCCGCGTGACAGGGCTGGATCTTGCCGATGGCTCACCGCTTAGCGCCCCCGCCGTGGTTCTCTGCACAGGTACGTTCCTTGGCGGGACGCTGTTTCGCGGTGAAGAACGCCTGACAGGTGGCCGTATAGGTGAGGCGTCGGCCAAGGGTCTGGCGGAGCAGATGCGCGGGGCCGGGTTGCCGATGGCGCGGCTCAAGACGGGAACACCGCCCCGGCTCGATGGCCGAAAAATAGATTGGGCGCGGCTCGATGAGCAGCGATCCGACGACGAAATCTGGTCCATGTCGGCGATGGGGCCGGGACGCATTCTTCCACAGGTCGCCTGTGCGATCACCCGCACCAATGCGGCAAGCCACGATGTTATTCGTGCCAACCTTCACCGCTCGCCGCTATTCTCTGGCGCTATCGGCGCTGCGGGGCCGCGTTATTGCCCGTCGATTGAGGACAAAATCCACCGGTTTGCTGATAGGGACGGGCATCAGGTTTTTCTCGAGCCTGAGGGGCTCGACACGCACTTGGTCTATCCCAACGGCATTTCGACATCGCTCCCCACCGACGTTCAACTTGCCATGCTGCGCACGATGGCGGGGCTGGAGCGCGTAGAAATGTTGGTTCCAGGCTATGCGGTCGAATACGATCACATTGATCCGCGCTTGCTGCGGCCCAGTCTGGAACTGCGCGACATTCCCGGGCTTTATTGCGCCGGGCAGATCAATGGCACAACCGGCTACGAGGAAGCCGCCGCGCAGGGACTGGTGGCGGGAATGCATGCCGCCGCTGCTGTGCTCGGCCGCGAGCCCGCGCCGCTTGATCGGGCCAACAGTTATTTGGCGGTGATGATTGACGATCTGACGCTGCATGGGGTTTCCGAACCCTATCGGATGCTCACCGCACGCGCCGAATACCGGCTGCGGCTGCGGGCGAACAACGCATCGACCCGGCTGACTCCGCTGGGGATAGCCGCGGGCGTGGTTGGGCAAGAGCGGCGCGAATGGTTTGCACGCCGTGAGAATGAACGCGAACGCTTCGATGCGGCACTGGAAACCCAAGTGGGTGCCGCTGATCTTGCCCGTGCAGGCCTGCCGGTGCGAACAGACACAGGCCGCTTGTCGATGCGCGACTGGCTTCGTTTTGGCGGAATTGATCTGCATGCGCTTAGCCCTTGGCTGGGTGAAAGGATGCCCGAAGATGCCGATCTAGCGGCTGAAGTTGCCGAGGACGCGGCTTATGCCCCCTATCTTGCCCGGCAGGATGGCGAACTGCGCGATCTGCGGGCGAGCGAGGCCTTATCGCTGGGGGATCATTTCCCCTATGTCGATACACCGGGACTTTCACGCGAAATGGTGGAGCGCCTTAACTGCGCGCGTCCGGCGACGCTGGCGGCGGCGGGGCGGCTGCCGGGAATTACCCCCGCCGCGCTTGCCGCTTTGCTGGTCCACGCCCGGCGGCGCGCGGCGTGATCAGCAATGAAGCCGAGGCGCGCGCTTGGGTAGCCGAGCAGCCCCAGGTGGACACTGTTGCGCTGGACCGTCTTGAGCGACTCGCAGCATTGCTTGCCGAGGAAAACAGCCGGCAGAATCTGGTTTCTGCATCGAGCCTAGAGGCGGTTTGGCAGCGGCATATTGCTGATTCAGCACAGTTACTACTCCACGTTTCACGTGAAAAACGATGCGGCCCCTGGCTTGACCTCGGCACGGGGGCGGGGTTCCCCGGTCTGGTGATTGCCTGCCTGCTGACGGAAACCGAAGTTGTCATGGTCGAATCGCGTAGAAAACGAATCGACTGGCTCGCGCAGGCGATCGATTCGCTTGGGCTGGCGCGGGCAAACGTTGTCGGAACGCGCCTAGAGTTGCTGCCAACTCGGTCATTTAGCGTCATTTCGGCACGTGCATTTGCGCCTCTGGGGAAATTACTCGATCTATCCGCACGTTTCTCCACAAGTGCGACGTGCTGGCTGTTGCCCAAAGGGCGCTCGGCACGGCACGAACTGGCAGAACTTGCCGGTTGGCATCACGCGTTTCACGTGGAACAATCGCTCACTGACCCCGAAGGCGGAATTATCGCAGGTTCGGTGTCGGGAAAAGCAGCCAAAAGGGGGTGAAATCCGTGATTACTGTAGCGGTTGCGAATCAGAAGGGCGGGGTGGGAAAGACCACAACCGCGATCAACATTGCCACGGCAATGGCCGCAACTGGCTGGAAAACCTTACTTATTGACCTTGATCCGCAGGGCAACGCGTCAACCGGGCTCGGGCTTGCCGCGCCCGACCGCCTAGCTTCTTCGTATGATGTGCTGGTCGAAGAAGCGCCGCTTTCAGCATGTGTTACCGCAACAAGAATTCCCGGTCTCGATCTGGTCCCGGCCACCGTTGACTTGTCGGGGGCAGAGGTTGAGCTCGTCGCTGTTGAGCAGCGCACCTACCGCCTGTCGCAGGCGCTGGCCCAGCATAGCGGGCACGACATTGTCTTTATCGATTGCCCGCCTTCGCTGGGTCTTCTTACCCTTAATGCAATGGTTGCAGCGGATACCCTGCTGGTGCCGCTGCAGTGCGAGTTCTTCGCGCTGGAGGGGCTGAGCCAATTGCTCAAGACCGTTGAACTGGTGCAGCAGCGCTTTAACGCCGGGCTTTCGATCCTCGGGGTCGCGCTTACCATGTTTGACCGGCGCAACCGGTTGACCGATCAGGTGTCAGACGATGTCCGATCGTGCCTTGGCGGGCTGGTGTTCGATACGGTGATCCCGCGCAATGTCCGGCTGTCCGAAGCGCCAAGCCATGGGCTACCGGCGCTGGTCTATGATCAGAACTGTTCGGGCAGCCGCGCCTATATGGCCCTGGCGCGCGAGTTGATCGGCCGACTGCCGAGGGAAAGGAAAGCGGCATGAACGATGATGCGATAGCACCGGTTTCGGCGAACCCTCCTGAAACCGCGGTTACGCCCAAGCGTAAAATTCCGGTACTCGGGCGCGGACTGGGCGCGCTGATGGGAGAAAGCCGCCGTGAAGAGCCTTTAGTGGCCAATGCGAACATAGGCGCAGCGGGGACAGGATTGGCGCAACTGGCGGTCGCATCAATCGAAGCACACCCCGATCAGCCGCGCCGTCGCTTTGATGAGGCGGCGCTAGAAGAACTCGCGACATCGATCGCAACGCGGGGGGTGATCCAGCCGATTATCGTCCGGCCATTGGGGCTGGGGCGCTATCAACTGGTCGCCGGGGAGCGCCGCTGGCGTGCCGCGCAGCGTGCGCAACTTCATGAAATTCCAGCACTAATTCGCGATCTTTCAGACAATGATGTTACAGCGCTGGCGCTCATCGAGAACCTGCAGCGCGAAGACCTCAATCCTGTCGAGGAAGCGCGCGCTTATCAGCGGCTCGCCGAAGCGCAAGGGCTTACCCAGACCGAGATCGGCCGTCTGGTTGATAAATCGCGCAGCCATGTCGCCAATTTGCAGCGGCTGCTCGCCTTGCCGGTTGAGGTTCTGGATTTGGTCGAAGATGGCAAGTTGGCGATGGGCCACGCGCGGGCGTTGATCGGCGCAGAAAATGCAGCGCTGATCGCACGAGCCGCAGTGGATCGGCGGATGTCGGTTCGCGAAGTTGAGAATGTCGTAAGGATGCGCGCACGCGGGGATTCCCCACCGCGCCGCGCGCGCGAATCGCGTAAGGAGCCCGAAGACGCCGATATAACCGCCGTCCAGGCCCACCTCGAGGAGTTCCTTGGGCTTGCCGTGCGGATCAAGGCCGATGCTGATCCGCGATCGGGTATGGTGACGATCCGCTATACCACGCTCGATCAGCTTGATCTGGTGTGCCAGCGGCTCACCGGCGGCGGCATTTGAATCGAAAGGCCGGGAAGTTGCGCGGTGCAACTTCCCGGCCTTGTTTTTGATCTCGATAAAATGTCTAAATCAATCGCTTAGCTTCCCATGATGCGTTTATCAGGCACCATGCGGACCCGCTTGTCTGGGACATATGTGGGAATGCGCTTGTAATGCGGGGTGGGGCGCGGGCGCATCACGCGGCGGCGGACGGTTTCATAAGTGGTTACATATTCGGTGGTCACCACTTCCTTGCAATCGCTATTGGAAACGGCGGGGACCATGGCGGGCACCGTCATTACCGGAACCATTATCATTGGAACGGCATAGGCTTGGGCATAGCCGTTACCCTGATAGCCATAGTTGCCTTGCTGACCGTAGCCCTGAAGCATGGCTTCACAGCGATCAGTCGTGCGGCCGCGATTTTGGGCCTGGTCGATAGCCCGGCCGGCAACCGCGCCCACAACGGCGCCAGCAACCGTGCCCAGCACCCGGTCATTTCGACCGGCGATTTCGTGACCAGCGACGCCGCCGATCAATCCACCAATAACCGCGCCGCCCACACCGTTGCTGCCCAACCGGTGGCGGCATTCCGCCAGCCAATCATCGCGCTGCTGGTCATAGTTGCCCCCGCGGTTTTCGTACCCGCCGTCGTGGTAATCCCGATGATTGCCACCCTGCCAGCCCTGCGGCGGCATGGGTTGACCGTGATCGTGGGCGAAAGCGGGAGCGGATGCCGCCATGACGGCGGCGGCTGCGATGCTGGCTATGGCGCGATGGCGCATGGGAAACCCCTCAATTAGTCAGGCAAAACGCCGAGTCCCGCCTGTTAACTTGGAATTTAGCATCGTAATGCGCGAAAAACCAAGACCGTGGCCGACACCATTGCTCTGCTGTCCCGAAACGGTGCAGACCTGCCCGGTTAGATTGCCGAAGCTATCAATGCCGCCAGCGCGGTGATTCCCGCCGCGTCTTGCTCGTCAAATCGCGAAGGTAACGGGCTGTCGAGGTCAATCACTGCGATTACCGCGCCGTCGCGCAGCACGGGCACGACCAGTTCTGATCGGCTTGCCGCATCGCAGGCAATGTGCCCGGGAAAGGCGTGGACATCGGCGATAAGCTGCGGCTCCCCGCTCGCTGCGGCTGTGCCGCACACGCCCTGGCCCAGGGCAATCCGGATGCAGGCGGGCTTGCCGATGAATGGCCCGAGCACCAGTTCACCGCCAGCCATCCGGTAAAATCCCGCCCAGTTGAGATCGGGAATGAACTGCCAGATCAGCGATGCAATATTCGCCATATTGGCGATCCCATCGGGTTTGCCGTCGGTCAAAGCAGTGGCGGCAGCGCACAGCTCGCGATAGGTTTCGGGCTTGGGCGCTGAGAGGGTGGGGGCAAATTGATACATGATGTTGCCGATCTAGCCGATAGGACCATTGCCGCAAGCGCAGACAGCGCTTATCTCTTTCTCCATGAAATTGCTTCACAAGCTCCTCGTAGCCCTCGCCATTTTTGTCCTCGTTATTGCGGGTTTTTGGCTCTACGCCAAATATGGCCATTCGAGCGATCGTTCGATCAGCACGACCGAGGGCAAAGACGTTACTCTGGTCGATCCTGATGTGCAGAAAATTCCCAGCGTAGTCATCCCCGATATCGTCGGCTGGGGCGCTTCCGAGGCCCCGCAGGCCGCGCCGGGGATGCAGGTAAGCCGCTTTGCCGCCGGTCTCAATCATCCGCGTGTGATGCTGACCTTGCCCAATGGCGATGTGCTGGTCGCCGAAGCTGATCACCCGGCTGACAATCCTGCAAAAACCACATTGAAAGACAAGATCACCAGCCAGGTCTACAAAGCGGCAGGAGCCAACCTCGGCTCGCCCAACGCGATCATCCTGCTGCGCGATGCCGATGGCAACGGCACCGCTGAACAGCGTTTTACCCTGCGCACCGATGGACTTGATTCGCCCTCGGGAATGGCCTGGGGCAATGGCAAACTCTATGTCGCCAACCATAACGCGGTGCTGGCTTTTGATTTCACCCCCGGCGCGACTACACTCACTGGAACGCCGGTCAAATTGATGGACTTGCCTGCTGCAGGCAATCACTGGATGCGCAACCTGCTGCTCAGTCCAGATGGCAAGGAGCTTTACGTCGCAGTTGGATCATCGAGCAATATCGCGGAAAACGGCATCGAAAAGGAAAAGGGCCGCGCGGCGATTTGGCAGATTAATATCGCCACCGGCCGCCCGCGCCAGTTCGCCAGCGGCATGCGCAATCCCAATGGCATGGATTGGAACCCGGCGAGCGAAGAATTGTGGGCCACTGTGGTTGAACGCGATCAGCTTGGTCCCGATCTGGTTCCCGATTACCTGAGCAACGTGCCGATTGGCGCGCAATATGGCTGGCCGTGGTATTACTGGAAGGACAAGCTCGACGAGCGGGTCGACGTACCGATGCCGATTTACCTCAACGAATATATTCGCAAGCCCGAATACGCGCTCGGCGCGCATACGGCGACGCTCGGTATGCGTTTTGCCCCTGCCGGGCTGCGGCTTGGGCCTGATTTCGGCAACGGAGCTTTCGTCGCCCGCCACGGATCGTGGAACCGCAACCCGATTTCTGGCTATGATGTGGTGTTTGTGAAATTCGATGACCACGGCAATCCGCTCGGCATGCCGGTGCCGGTGCTGACCGGTTTCATCAAGGACAAGAGCCACGTGCGTGGACGCCCTACCTGGATCGGTTTTGACAAGATGGGCGCGCTGCTGGTTAGCGATGATACTGCGGGGATCATCTGGCGGGCAATTGTTCCCGGAGCGCCGCCAGCGCCAGCGGTGAAGCCGATTGTCACCGATCACATGCCGATCCGCACCGAAATCAACGGCGCGACCGAGGCGCAGTTTCGCCGCAAGTTTGAGGAAATGATGCGCCAAGGGAAATAAGGCCGGAACCCTAGCGAATTAAAGCTTGCGTCCCGCCCGGCCTGCCAGCTCGATAATATAATGCCACGCAACCCGCCCCGATCGGGCGCCCCGGCGGCGCGACCATTCCAGCGCATCGGCTTGTTCAAATTGCAGGCCCAGATCGCCCGCATAACCCGCGATAATTTTCAGGTAATCATCCTGATCACAGGCGTGGAAACCCACTGACAGGCCAAAACGGTCCGCCAAGGCAAGCCGGTCATCAACCACATCGCGCAGATTAATCGGATCATCCTGCTCGCTCATGTGCCGCGAAACGATGGCGCGGCGATTGGCCGTGACGGCAAGGCGGACATTGCCCGGACGCGCCTCTATCCCGCCTTCAAGCCACGATCTCAGCTGTCGAGGCCCGGTACTGTCACCATCTTCAAAGCCGAGATCGTCGATATAGAC
>JANNZB010000020.1:0-2563 GCA_031410395.1 Novosphingobium sp. | reverse complement strand
GCTGTCGCCGAGCGGCAGGCCTATTGCCGCGCGGGCAAAAAACCGCCATTCCTTCAGATCGGGTCCGGTCAAGGGGTCACGGTAATCGGCGCGCCGCACAGTTGCGGAAAGCCCCAGATAAGTGCCATTTCCCGCGACGGGAAGCCGCGCCGCGGCAAACACCCGGCCGCCGCTATAGCCGAGCGTGCGCACGTTGGCGTCTTTGAGCTCCAACGCCGCGCCGAATGCGACGCTGGCATGTTCGCGCGGTGACATGGTGTAAACAACCGCCAGATCATAACGCGCGCCATCGCGCAACGATGCCGCCACGCCGCCGAGGTACTTCTGATGGACAACCTCTGCATCGATCGACCAGCGCGAGCGTTCACCAGAATTCAGGCCAAGCGATATCTGGCCGCCGTATTCGGTGACAAATGGATCGGCAAACAACAGCGCGTGGCGCACAACACCGCCAAAGGAAATGTCAGCGCTTTCACCCAGTTTGGTCGCATAGCCGAACTTCAGGCCGCCTACCTGGTAATCGAGTTTGGGGCCGCTCAGACTGTCTTTTGACTGGAATGACAGCCCGGCGTAAAAATAGCTGCGATCCTGCGTGCCGAAGCGAGCATCAAGCCGCGCGGCAGCAACCGCCGAGATCCCGCCTGCTGCAAGGCTTGGCAGGGTCGGAATATTGATTTCGGTAGCCAGCGCGCCATAGGAATCACTGTCATAGGCCATGCCGACCGACAGTTCGCCCCAGACACCATCACCGCGGGTGGCGGACGCCTGCTGGCCGTCTCCGATATCGCCGCAGGCCGTTCGGGCCTCTGCCCAGCCGAGGAGCGATGCATCACGCACGTTGGCGAGTTCATAGGCAGCACGGCGCTTGTCATCGAGCGCGCAGAGGACGGCGGCATAGTAAAGCCGCACATCGTCTGATTCGCTGCCGGGCCGATTGAGCAGAGCCCGTTCAAGCGCGGAAGTTGCGCCGAGCAGGTCACCGCTTGCTGCCTGCGCGCGCGCAGAGGCTATGGCGCCGACGTTGGTTTCAGAGGCGTCGATCAATGCATCGATGTCCGCTTCGGGCGAGGCCGACTGCGCTGACGCAGGCACAGCAAAAGCTAGCCCGAGCGTGAGAACGCCAGCTAAAAGCGTGGATTTTCGGCGTGTAAAAATCATGTGATTCCCCATTCCCTAGCGTCGCTGTAGTCCGGACCCGCAGTTCCAGCCAGTTACAATGATGGTTATGATTTGGATGATGGGCGCAATCATCGGCTTTTCACATGGTTGGGCTGGGGAATAGATTTGCTTCGCACAAAGCCGCGAAGTCACAGTCAGGGTGTCTACGCGGCGAGGCGGTGCGCGTGGTTACTCCGAATTTGAACGGCTGCACCGATTCGACTCAACAGGCTTACGGCGCTCATCAACAGCTTTGTGGCTTTGCGTCTTTGTGCGATTTATCCTTCATTTGATCGCATTAGGTTAGAAAAACCATGTTGTAACATATATTTATCTATGTTCTAAAAATGTTCCAGTTCCCTACTTGTTCTCATAGAACAAAGTGAATACAACATGGGTAGCGGTTGACCTTCCCGGTCGGCGCCACCTAGGCAGAGGGGACGTATCATGGCAGCTCAGCTCAAGCTGATTCAGGAAGGCAAAGACGGGAACATGAAGGATTCTGATCGCCAGAAAGCGCTCGAGGCGGCGCTGGCGCAGATTGATCGCGCGTTTGGCAAAGGCTCGGCGATGAAGCTCGGCTCGAAGGAGACGATGCAGGTTGAGGTGATCTCGTCGGGTTCGCTCGGGCTTGATATCGCGCTGGGGGTTGGTGGCCTGCCGCGCGGACGGGTGATCGAAATTTATGGTCCGGAAAGCTCGGGCAAGACCACGCTGGCATTGCACGTAATTGCCGAGGCGCAGAAGGGCGGCGGCACGGCTGCTTTCGTCGATGCCGAGCACGCGCTCGATCCGGTCTATGCCAAGAAGCTCGGGGTTAACATTGATGAACTGATCGTCTCGCAGCCTGACACGGGCGAACAGGCGCTTGAGATTGTCGATACGCTGGTGCGCTCAAACGCCATCGACGTGCTGGTGATCGATTCGGTAGCTGCCCTGGTACCGCGGGCGGAAATCGAGGGCGAGATGGGCGATACCCATGTTGGCCTTCAGGCCCGTTTGATGAGCCAGTCGCTGCGCAAGCTGACCGGCTCGATCAGCCGCTCGCGCTGCATGGTGATCTTCATCAACCAGCTGCGCATGAAAATCGGCGTAATGTACGGCAACCCTGAGACGACGACCGGCGGTAACGCGCTCAAGTTTTACGCATCGGTCCGCCTCGATATTCGCCGCACTGGCCAGATCAAGGACCGCGACGATATCGTTGGCAACACCACCCGGGTGAAGGTCGTCAAGAACAAGGTCGCGCCGCCGTTCAAGCAGGTCGAGTTTGACATCATGTATGGCCAGGGGATTTCCAAGATCGGTGAAATTCTCGACCTCGGGGTCAAGGCCGGTTTAGTCGAGAAATCAGGCGCGTGGTTCTCCTACGATTCGATCCGCATTGGTCAGGGCCGCGAAAATG
>JANNZB010000019.1:0-2455 GCA_031410395.1 Novosphingobium sp. | reverse complement strand
GGCCATTTCCATTCGCCCGCGCTTCCCGATTTGCGCAACGTGGTGACGTTCCCGCGTGAAGGAACCAGCCACGCCGGGTCCTATTACTGGAACGCGCTTGAAAACGTTGGCGAAGATTGGCTCTCCCGTGCTGATACCATGGCCGCGAAAGTCACCCCCGATGACCTGCTGATGATCAAATACACTTCTGGCAGCACTGGTTTTCCGAAAGGGGTTATGCTCCAGCAGGGCGGATTCGTCGCCAACGGGGTGCTTCATTCCGCCCGCACCGGCATAGGCCGCGCCGACATCTATTTCTCGATGATGCCGCTGTTTCACGCCGGAGGATCGATCTATGGGCTGATGTCGGTGCTGCCCCAAGGCGGTACACTGGTGTTCACCGAGGCTTACTCGGTCGATCTCGCGATCAGGCTGATCGCCGAGGAACAGGCGACCATTTTCATCGGCGTGCTCGGCAAGGAAGTGGCGATGGAAGCGTTTGAGCGCGGAATTAGCTTCCCTTCGCTCCGCCTTGGCCACGTCCACAACGATGCCGCGCGCGCGGTGATGCCCAATGTCAACTTCGCCTATTCGCCCTTCGGGCTGACCGAAACCTATGCTCCCTTCTCGATCACTGGCCCCAATGATCCGCCCGAAAAATCGAATACCGGCGGCCGTCCGCTGCCCGGCAATGAAATTCGCGTTATCGATCCCGCGACCGGCCTTGACCTCGCCCCCGGCCAGACCGGCGAGGCGTGGCTGCGCGGCAATCTGATGCTCGGATACTGGAACAAGCCCGAAGAAACCGCGCGCGCCTTCACGCCCGACGGCTGGTTCCGCAGCGAGGATCTGGTGAGCGTCGATGCCGAGGGCTACGTCACCTTTCGCGGGCGGATCAAGCTGACGGCCAAGGTCGGCGGCGAAAACGTCAGCCTTGAGGAGGTCGAAAAGGTGGTGACCAGCCACGAGGCGATCACCCACTGCGCCGCTGTTTGCGTGGCCGATCCGCGCAAGGTTGAGGCGGTGCGGGTATATGTTGTGCGGCGCGAGAATGTGGGCATCGATGCGGGCGAATTGCTCGGCTGGCTCAAACCCCGGCTCGCACATTTCAAACTGCCGCGTGAGATTGTGTTCGTCGATGATCTGCCGCGGCTCGGCAGCGCAAAACTTGATCGGTTGACGCTCGCCGAATGGGCCAAAGAGGACATAGCGGCATGAAAAAATCCAGCGCGGCCATCGTCGGATCAGGGTCAACGCCCTATTACTTCCGCGGCGAATCCGCACCGCAGACGATGATCGAACTGGTCTGCAAGGCGGTGAAGGCAGCAGTCGCAGATGCCCGGTTAAAGTTTGAAGACGTCGACGGCCTTGCCTCGTTCGCCTTCGGTTTTGATGTAGCG
This sequence comes from Novosphingobium sp., assembly GCA_031410395.1. Classification (GTDB taxonomy): domain Bacteria; phylum Pseudomonadota; class Alphaproteobacteria; order Sphingomonadales; family Sphingomonadaceae; genus Novosphingobium. The sequence goes on along the minus strand of JANNZB010000019.1, from coordinate 1,076 downwards.
ATGATCATCGAACAGCTCGGCCTCAAGAACGTCACCTTTGCGCACTGCGTCTCCAGCTTTGGCAGCGGCATGGCAGGGATGTTCGATCTCGCCGCGATGGGGGTCGAGACTGGCCGTGCCAAAAACATCGTCTGCATCGGCGGCACCCAGCAGGTGGGGCGGCGGGTGGGCCAGGCGCTCGGCAATTTCGCTGCCAGCCCCGACAATATCTTTCACCGCATCGCCGGTTTGCAAGGCCCCGGACAGGCGCTGGCAATTCAGGCGCGGCGGCATATGCACCGCTATGGCACCCGGCGTGAGGCGTTTGGCGAGGTGGTGATTTCCTCGCGTACCTATGCCTCGACGCGCGAACACGCCTTTCGCCGCAAAGTGCCAACGCTGGACGAATATATGGCGAGCCCGATGCTTGCCGATCCGCTGTGCCGGATGGATTTCTGCCTTGAAACCGATGGCGCGCTGGCCTTCGTCGTTTCCCATGCGGATCGCGCGGCCGACATGCCGCAGAAACCGGTCTATATCGCCGGTGCCGCGCAGGTTGGAACGAGTGACTGGGGGCGGGCTTTTTTCTGGATGGGGCAGCCGGACGATGAATTCACCTCGGCAGGCGCAGCGCCCGTGGCAGAGCGGCTTTGGGCCACCTCCGGCTACCAGCCGAAGGACATCGACGTTGCCATGCTCTACGATCACTTCTCGCCCCTGGTTATCATGCAGCTTGAAGACTACGGTTTCTGCAATCGCGGCGAAGGCGGGGCTTTTGTTGAAAGCGGAGCGATGCGAATGGGCGGGGCAATCCCGGTGAATCCGCATGGCGGCCACCTGTCCGATGCCTATGTCGTCGGCATGACCCATGTGCGCGAGGCGGTCGAGCAACTTCGCGGGGTGGCGATCAATCAGGTTAAAGATGCCAAAACCGCGCTGATAACCGGCGGCCCTGCCCCGAGCCCGATGACCGGCGCGATCCTGAGGACCGAGCGATGAGCGAGATCAGCATTTGCCCCGATTACACCACGCTCGATATTGCCATGGATCAGTGGAGCGAACCTTTTTGGGCGGCAGGCACAGAGGGCAGAACCGAA
>JANNZB010000018.1:0-3023 GCA_031410395.1 Novosphingobium sp. | reverse complement strand
CATGATCGGGCGCGGGCCAATCGACCTGAATCTCTTTGAGGCTTTTCGGAAACATCGCTTATCTCTCCCAACGGGGCGCTTGATGCCACCAAGCAGTAAGGGCGGCAATCGGGTGCAGCCAAGCGCCGCTGGTGCGATGCGGGGTTCTGGAAAGGGGTTCACGCAGAGACGCAGAGGAGAAGGTGAGACGCAGGGAGGTTGTGCAATGCGGCCCAGCCGCTTTCCTCTTTTACTGCCGCGTTTGGCGCAAGGTCGGTAAGACATTAGAGCCTGCGGCACTCAAGACACCTCTGCGTCTCACTTTCTTCTCTGCGTCTCTGCGAGAACCCCAACAACCTTTCCTACAGACCCTCACCTGTGATCTAAGCTGAAAGATGCCAGCCCCGCCCGCCTTTATAAGCCGAACGCCATCATCTCCGCAGGGCACAGACCCTGACGGCAGAACCTCCCCCGCGGGAGGTTTTTTATTCGTGGTGAGCCAAACCGTCACTTCACCGCCGGTTTATGGCAGATTTCTGCGGGCTTCAGGCCCGGCGGCGAGGTTTACACAGTGTCAACTGTGTAAACCTCAGATGGCAGCAGTAAGCACCTTCAGGTCGGCCTCTGGCCGCGCTCCGTAGTGCGAGATCACTTCTGCCGCACAGATCGCCCCCATGCGCAGGCAATCGGCAAGAGCACGGCCCCTGACATGGCCGAACAGGAAACCGGCGGCGAAAAGATCGCCTGCGCCAGTGGTGTCGACTACGCGCTCAACTCTTTCGGCGGAAACCTTGGCGGTTTCGCCACCGCGCACCGCGACTGCGCCCTCTTCACCGCGTGTCACGATGAGGCAAGGGACCTTGTCCTTCAGCGCGGCAATACCATCGTTGAAATCGTCGCAGCCGGTCAGCGCCGCCAGTTCGACATGGTTGGCGAACAGGATGTCGATTTCGCCAGCGTCGATCAGCGCGCGGAAATCGTCGCCGTGACGGGCGATGACAAAGGCATCGGACAGGGTGAAAGCCACCTGCCGACCGGCATTGCGGGCCGCAGCAATGGCCCGGCGCATGGCGGCGCGCGGTTCCTCGGGATCCCACAGATAGCCTTCGAGATAGAGTACGCTGGCCGATGCAATCGCCGCTTCGTCCAGCGCCGCGGGCGGCAGGAACTGCGAGGCACCGAGATAGGTGTTCATCGTCCGCTGGCCGTCAGGCGTGACGAAGATCAGGCAACGCGCGGTTGGAGGATCACCAGCGCGGGCCGAGGTGGCGAAAGAGATGCCGCCAGCGCGAATATCATGCGCGAAAACCTCGCCCAGCTGGTCGTCCGCCACCTGCCCGATGAAGGCGCAGCTGGCTCCCAGCGCAGCAAGCCCCGCCAGCGTGTTCGCTGCCGAACCGCCGGAAATCTCACGCGCTGGCCCCATGGCTTGATAAAGCGCGTGGGCCTGGTCCGTATCGATCAGTGTCATGCCGCCGCGCGTCATACCGAGGCGTTCGATCAGGGCGTCGTCGCAAGGCGCCATGACATCGACGATGGCATTGCCGATGGCGATTACATCGGTTTGTGGAGCTGGCATCGTGGCGGGGACCCTTGCATTTGGATTGGCAAAGCAGGGCGACTAGCGGCCACTTGCCCGGTTCGCAAGACGGGCGAAGGGGCTGGCGCGTTGACAGTGGGGGCCAGCCGGGCGATTCACTCAGGCCATGCACCTCCGGATCATCTTGCTGTCCAGCCTCATCGCCATGCTTGAGGCATGTGGAGGGGGCACAACACCGCCGCCGAGGCGCGTGATCTCGGCCCCGCCGCCCGTGCGCGCACCCCTGGTCCAGCTGCCTGCGCGCCGCCCGCCGCCTGCGCGCATGGTCCCGGGCCTCGAAGGCGTGATCGGCGCGACGACGGGCGATCTCATCCGCCAGTTCGGCAAACCGCGGCTCGATGTCTTTGAGGGCGAGGCGCGGAAATTGCAGTTTTCCGGGCCTGCCTGTGTGCTCGACATCTATCTTTACCCCGCAGCAACGGGCCGCGAACCACAGGCCAGCCTTGCTGAGGCCCGCCGCGCCAGCGATGGCCGCGATGTCGATCGTGCCTCTTGTGTCGCATCGCTAAGGAAACGTTAGGCGGTTGTGCGCCATAGTCCCCGCAGATCAACGGGGGTTGAAACAATGTCTTTGCATTTCCGTGAGTTGGCCGAACAGGCTATGGCCGATGGCGGCATTTCTCCACAAGAACTCCTCGGCTTGCGCCGCGAAGGCTGGGGTGACGGCGCAATCGCACCTGATGAGGCCGAGGCGCTGTTTGTCATCAATAGCCACCTTGAAAGCCGTAGTCCTGAATGGACCGACGCCTTTGTCGAGGCTGTTGTCGAGCACCTGATCGCCGGCGGCAACCCGCGTGGCTATCTCTCGCAAAAACAGGCCGACTGGCTGGTTTCGCAGATCGATGCTGATGGCAAAGTCGAATCAATGGCCGAACTGGAGCTGCTCGCTCATCTGTTCGAACGCGCCGCATTTGTGCCGGAAAGTCTGAAAAACTACGCACTCCACCAGATCGAACAGGCCGTGCTCACCGGAACGGGTCCGACGCGTGACGGCGGAAGCCTGAAAGCCGGAAATGTTTCCGAAGCCGAATGCCGCCTGCTGCGCCGTTTCATCTTCTCCAGCGGCGGCGATCGTCCCGGCGCGGTGAGCCAGGGCGAGGCGGAAATGCTGTTCCGCATCAAGGACGCGACGCTCGGCGCCAGCAATGCCAAGGAATGGCCGCTGCTGTTCGTGCAGGGCGCGGGCAATTTCCTGCAAGGCTGGTCCAGCCGCTATGCTCTGAACGCAGGCCGTGCCGAGCAACTTGAGGCCTTCATGAACGATGCCACGCCCAGCGTTGGCCGCTTCATGTCACGCGTTGCCGCCAGCGCCATCGGCGGCGGTTTTGCAAAGGGTCTGGGTTTTGGCCGCAAGGGAAGCGCGGCAAACTCAATTGCGGAATAGGCCGCCGAGGCCGAGGCGGTAACGCCGGTCGAAGACGCATGGCTTCAGTCCAGATTCAAT
>JANNZB010000017.1:0-2187 GCA_031410395.1 Novosphingobium sp. | reverse complement strand
CGATCAGGCGGTTTCGGTAACGACTTGCGCTGTGTCTTGGTCAGCGTCGGCGACCGGCTCGACGATCCGAACGATGACATGCTCACCGTCTTCAACCCGATCGGCGATTGCAACGGTCAGATTTGCCGCAACAAGACGGGCGACACAGGAATCGGCCACGTGGACGGGCACGCCGATCATTTCGACCTGATTTTCGCCGTCGTGGCGTTTGGTCAGTGCCACGTCGAGGATCTGTGCTGCAACGATGGCGTCCGCGTCGAAGAGTTCGAAAAAGTCGCCCATCCTGAACAACAGCAACGCACCGGCTGCTTCGTCCTTCAGCACGCGATAGCGTTCGACTGCTGACGCGCGCTCGGTTGCGAGGGTGGCGGCAGACTCTGGCGCTTGATCAGTGTCGCCACCTATAGCGTCAGCCGGTTCGCCCTCGCCTTCGACGGTGTCGTCGGTCGGATCGTCATGGTCGGGCGCAGGTTCATCCGCACCGCCTGCATCGAACCGCATCGCGGTTGGCAACCAGGCAAGCGCCGCATCGCGGATCTCGGGATCGGTGATTGCGCTTCCGTCGCACAATTTCTCGCACGCGTCAGCCATCTCGGCTGACTTGGCGCTGGCATAGCGCGCAGCGAGCACGGGACCGCCGATTGCGTCGAGGGTGCGCTGCATCCCCGCCTTGCGAACGCGCGCGAAATAACCGCCCGCAGTGGGGCGCCACCACGCGGCAACGTCGATTTCGAGCAGCTGCCCCAGATGATCGTGAAACGCGTTGTTGCGCCCAAGACCCTTGCCACCAAGCGAGGCTTCGATCGAACTCGCCACACACACGGCAAGCCAGCTGGCACGCATCTCGTCGTCGAGCGCACGGAAGGCCTCGAAGCGTTCGCCGACCGTTTGATGATTCGCCCAGTCGGTATCGAGACCTTTGCGGATTTCGGCGAGTGCGCTTCCCGAAGGGCTGTCGGGCAACCCGTTCCTGGAAATCGGATCGTTGCGACGATTGATCGCCAGCGAACAGCCATGCTCGCCATATTTGCCGACGGCTTTATCAGCGAGCGTGAAAATCGCAAGATCGAGCGCGATCGCGGGATCGCTGGCGATATGGAGGGCAAGAACGTCGCGGCGCGCCATGGCGAGTTCGTCGGCGAGAACGCCAGTCAGGCCCTGCGCTTTGGCCTCGACCTTGCTCGGATCGACATAGGTCGTCCGATCCTCATCCTGGGAGTCGCGACGACGCGGGACTTCCCAATAGCCGGATTCGACCAAAGGCGTCCCATCCTCGGCGATGACGATGAACTGGGTGAGAGCGGCCTTTCGATCGGGATCGACGATCACCGGTGTTTCGCGCAGCATCGCTGCTTCGTGATCGAGCGAGGCGAGCGTTTCGTTGATCGTATCGATTTCGACATCGTCGAGCTCTTCGGCTTCGAAGCGCGCTTCGATATTGTCACGTTCGGCCTGGATGGCGGCAAGGCGCGCCTCGGCTTCTTCACCTAGAGGATCGCGGTCAAGACGCGCCTGCGCCAGATCCTCGCGGTCGGTCCACGTCGAAGCTCTAGCGAGCAGCGGCACGACGGTTCCGATGCCGGTTTCCTCGGCATGTTTGGCCGCGGCTTCCTGCATCAGTTCGCTGGCAATCTTGATCGCAAGGTCGCCGTCGAGCCACTGCGCGCTTTCAGCCGCCGTGAAGAGATCGCGTTCGATGCGTCCGCCAGCGTGGGTATAGCGCGCTTCGCCGACGAGGAGCGCCACCGGATGTGAAGCCGGGATCGATGCCCCCAGGATGCGTTTGCGGATTTCGTGGACATTGGTGGCAAGCCAGCTGCCTTTGACCTCTTCGAACACGGCGAGCTGCTTGGCCTGATCGGCGGTTGCGGCATAGGCCTTGGCGACTTCCATCGTCATGTCGCCTGCGGCTAGCGTGTCAAAGATCGGATCGGCGAGCGTTGCGAGCCGCAGGCGGCCCTCGACGAACCGGCGCGTCTGCCCGAAGCGCTTGGCCACAGCGTCGATGTCGCCGTCGGTCCCGAGGAAGTGCAGGAATGCCTTGCATTCGTCGGTGGGCGTCATGCGCTCACGAATGAAATTCTCGGCAAGACTGGTCTCGCCAGCGCCCTGCGCGCTTTGATCGAGAACTTTAACGGGCACTCCGACGTCTTTGGTAAGCTGGCCAGCTTCAGCGAGCCGGTTGAG
>JANNZB010000016.1:0-11000 GCA_031410395.1 Novosphingobium sp. | reverse complement strand
TTCTCGATCATGCAGCCGCTTTCCAAGCTTGCCCGGATTACCAATCTTTATCGCGAGGCTTCGGCGCTGGCTGTCCCGCTGACGGGCAGATCCAATAATAAGGTGGGCATCTACACTTTGGTTCACTGCGCGCGTTCTCGCGCAGATTTTGAGCGCAACAAGCTGTGGGAATCGATGTGGTGGTGGTACACCACAGTTGCCGAATTCCTGCTCAAGTGGGAGCTTAACCTGATGCCGGCTGAGGCGCAGGAACGCGCCTTTCCACTGCTCAAAAAGCAGGCTGACGGCAAGTTTGATATTACCGAGTTCGACAAGGAAGACATGGTCATCGTCGGCACGCCCGAGGAATGCCTCGCGAAGTTCCTGCGCTATGAGGAAGCCGGGATCGATCAGGTTTTGTGCTATGTCAATTTCGGCCAGCTTACGCATGAGGCCGTACTTGAATCGATCAGCCTTCTCGGCGATTATGTCATCCCTGAACTGAAGAGAGCGGGAGCAACGCGCATGGCGCGCAGCCTTGAAGCATCCGTGAAGGCGGCCATGTGAGGCTACCGCGCGAGCGCAAAGGCTATGCCGCGAGCGAATCGCGTGACGGCATGGCCGCTGCCATCGCCAGCGGGATGTGGGCGACTGACCCTGCGCCAATTGAAGAGCGCGTTGGGACCGTGCGTGTGCTGCGATGGCTGCCCGATGGCGAACTGCGCGGGCGGATGATCCACTTCCATGGCGGCGGGTATCGCATCGGTTGCCCGGAAATGGACGGGCCCTATGCGGCGATGCTGGTTAAGGCCTGCGGGGTTGAAGTAATCGTTCCGCAGTACCGGCTCGCCCCAGAGGCACCCTTCCCCGCCGCGCTCAATGATGCGCTTGAGGTTCTGTGGGGGACAATGGCGGACAGGCCGCTGATAATTTCGGGCGGTTCAGCGGGCGGGGGACTCGCGGCGGTGCTGGCGCTGCTGGGGCGCGATGAAGGGCGCAAGATGGCGGGGCTGGTGCTCCATTCACCGTGGCTTGATCTTCGGGTAAGCGCGCCGTCATACTGGCGCAACGCCGAGAGCGACGGCTTATTTTCAGCCGAATCCGCAAACTCTGCTGCCGAATCCTATTTGCAAGGTGAAGAGCCTACCCATCCCGCTGCTTCACCCTTGCTCGGTGATTTGGCGAGCCTGCCGCCAGTGTTGATTACCGCAGGCACTGGCGAAGTTCTGATCGACGATGCCACCCGCTTCCACGCCGCGCTGCTAGCGGCCGGAGTGGCGAGCCACTTGATGGTGATCGATGGCATGGCGCATGTTGCGCCGACGCGCGATCCAATTGCGACGGGTGCGGCGGAATGTTTTGCGGCGGTGGTAGACTTTGTGAACGGGTTGACCGCCTAAGCCGCCGCCCACAGCGGATATTCGACCAGCTTCGCACGCGTCGCCACCAGTGCGCTGATCCGCCGCGCCGGTTGCAACGCGGCGACAATCGCTGGGTCTCCAGCATCCATTCCGCCGGTCAGCGCGCCGAACGCAGGCAGTACCAGCCGGGTTTCGCTCGCCACCGCACAAGGCCGAGCAATATGCCGCCCGCGCACCGATAGTCGCAGCTTGGGGTGGTAGTGACCGGAAAGCTCAATCCCGCCTTCACCCGCCCGCGCGCGGTGGCGCAGCGTTAAGCCGCCAATTGCCACCTCATCGGCAAGCGTACCGCCTTCCGCCGGGCGCACGCCCTCATCGTGGTTACCGGTGATCCACACCCAGTCCACAGCGCGGGTCAGCGCGCCAAGCATTCCTGCCGCATAGGGCTCCAGCCGCTCAGCTCCCGCGACATCATGAAACGAATCGCCAAGACAAAACACTCGGCGCGCACCGGTTTCGCGGATGGCCAGCGCCAGCCGTTCCAGCGTCTCACGACTGTCATAGGGCGGGAGCATCTGGCCGAACCGGGCGAAGAAGCTCGCCTTTTCCAGATGCAGATCGGCAACCAGCAACGCCCGCTCACGCGCCCAATAGAGCGCGCCCGAGCGCAGCAGATACCATTCCTGATTTGCGAACGAAAAGGGAACCATGACTTTCTCTTGCCGCGCGCCAACCGCTTTGGCAAGGTCAATCCATGACCGACTGGACCCCCTATACCGCCCGCGCCTCCGCATGGTTCGCGGAACTGCGCGACGCGCTCTGCGCAGAATTTGAAGCTATCGAACGTGCGGCGGGTTCCGATGCCAGCTTCCAGTACGATCCTTGGCGGCGCGAAGCGGTGGCGGGCGATACGGGCGAAACCGGTGGCGGCACACGCGGGTTGATGAAGGGAAAGGTGTTCGAGAAGGTTGGCGTCAACGTCTCGACGGTGGTCGGCGCGCTCAACCCCGATTTTGCCCAGACGATCAATGGTGCCTCTGCCGATCAGAACGCCTTTTCCGCCACCGGAATCAGTCTGGTCGCGCATATGGCCAATCCGCATGTGCCGGCAGTGCATATGAACACCCGGTTCCTGACCACCACCAAGGCATGGTTCGGCGGCGGCGGCGATCTCAACCCGCCGATCGCCTATGACGAGGACACCGAGGAATTCCATGCCGAATTCCGCGCCGCCTGCGCGAAGCACAATCCAACCTATTATGAGAAGTACCGCCAGTGGGCGGACGACTATTTCTACATTCCGCACCGCAAGGTGAGCCGGGGCGTCGGTGGGATTTTCTACGACCACCTTGAATGCGAAGATGAAGCCGCGTGGGAGCGAAACTTTGATTTCACCCAGGATGTTGGCCGCGCATTGCTCGCGGTATTCCCCCGGCTTGTCCGCCGCCGGATGGCAACGGAATTCACTCCCGCCGACAAGCTCCAGCAACTCGAATGGCGCGGGCGCTATGCCGAATTCAACCTGGTCTACGATCGCGGCACGCTGTTCGGGCTGAAGACTGGCGGCAACATAGATGCGATCCTGATGAGCCTGCCGCCTGAGGCGGTGTGGAGCTAGGCCGGCTCCCGTTTTCCCAGCACCAAACTAGGCAGCGGGCCATCGCGCAGCAGGGCCACCGCGCAAGCCACAGCGACGCAGGCCATCCACCACCATGGGCCCTCGCGCAGCAGCCAACCCGGGCCATAATAGATCAGTGGGTAGAGCGTTTCGCCGGTCTGCTGGCCGCCGAGGACAATCCAGGTGCGAAAGAAATCTGCCCATAACAAGGCGAGCGCCAGCCAAACTGCACTGCGCAACCATCGCGGTGCATTGGTGCTGCGAAGAGCCGTCAGCGATGGCAGCAAAAGCAGCAGGTTGATCCCGCGATAGTTGATGTTCTGCGCGGTGAAATAGCAGCCGATGACCATCAGCGCGCCGACTGCGAGGAAATTGCGTTCGCGCGGCTCAAGCGCCCTCAACGCAGCGCTGGTGGCGGGTCGCAGGCCCAGCCAGGCACCCAGACCCAGCGCGCCGATCGTCATCGCGCCCCGCACCAGCTTGCCGATCATCGGATCCAGCCCGAACATGGCGACCAGTCCCTTGCCCAGATTTGGCACGCCGAACATTTCACCAAACGGCGATCCCTCAGGGATCAAAGCGAGCGCACGGGTCAGATCGGTCCAGGTGATCCCCGCGAACAGCGCGGTTGCGGTGATTGATGTCAGTGCAACGGCAAAGAACCGCAAAGGCTTTTCACGCAGCGCGGTCGCCATCACTAGCATCGGGTAATACTTGAGCAGTCCGGCGAGCGTCCCCAGCGCGTAGGCGGCTTTGCGCATGGTGCCGCTGCGCTCAAGCAGGGCCGCTGCCCCAGCGACCACCAAAAAGACCACCAGATCGTTGTTGCCGCGCTCAATCGCCAGCAGTGTTGTGCTCGAAAGCACACCGGCGACGATAATTTTCACCGAAGTCCCATCGCGCCCCGCCGGTAGCAGCAGCAACGAGGCGAGGAACCCCAGCACGAACAGCGTGCCCACCCACGGCACCCAGGCCTTGGTCATCGGCAGATTGGTCATAACCATCCACAGCGGCGAATAGTCATAGGTGCGCAGTTCCGGATCACACGGATTGGCGGCATAGGCATCGATCCCCGCGCGCAGGCAGCGCACAGCGGAAAGCACCGTATCGGTATCGAGGAAAGCTGTGGGATAGGGCCGCACACCCCATGTCTTGATAATCCCCTCATAAAGCGCGGTCTGGCCGCTCAGCATCAACGCCGCCATCAACAGGAACGCGCCAAACCCCGCCAGCGCAGGAATGTTTGCTTTGCTTATTCGCCTGTTCACGCCCGCCGTACTCCCCGAAATTGCTCCCGGTTTAGGCCAGCCTGCGCAATCGGCGCAATCGGGCGTTGACCACTTGTTAACCATATCTAGGGATTAACGCAGGTGACACGCACATCTCAGGGCAAAGGCACGTCATGATTAATGGTCGAAGGGTCGCGGTTGTGCTTCCCGCTTACAATGCAGCGCTAACGCTCAAGCAGACCTATGATGAGATCCCGCACGATATCGTCGATGATGTGATCCTCACCGATGATGCCAGCCGCGATGATACCAAGGACATCTCGCGCGCGCTCGGAATTCACACGCTGGTGCATGACAAGAACCGCGGATACGGTGGCAATCAGAAGACCTGCTACGCCGCGGCTCTCGAACGCGGGGCAGACATTGTCGTCATGTTGCACCCTGATTATCAGTATACACCCAAGCTGGTCACCGCGATGGCCAGCATGATTGCGTCAGACCAGTTTGATGTCGTGCTCGGATCGCGCATTCTTGGCACGGGCGCGCTTGAAGGCGGAATGCCGCTGTACAAATATATCGCCAACCGCTTCCTCACCCTCGCGCAGAATATGATGATGGGGCAGAAAGTCTCCGAATATCACACCGGCTACCGCGCATGGAGCCGCAAATTGCTCGAAAGTCTGCCGCTCGATGCCTGTTCGGACGATTTCGTGTTCGACAACCAGATGCTCGCGCAATCGGCGTGGTTCGGCTTTCGCATTGGCGAGATTTCCTGTCCGACTAAGTACTTTGAGGAAGCATCGAGCATCAATTTCAGCCGTTCGGTTACCTATGGGCTGGGCGTGCTCAAAACCTCAATGGCATACCGGATGGCGAAAATGGGAATGATCAGCCCTGTACTCTTTCAAAAAGACAGCGCCGGGTGACTAACGAAACCCCGCCCCCCCCCAACTGAATAAGCTTAAACTGCTGATGGGGGCAATACTCGCAGGCGGCGTCGGGCTTGCGACGGTCACTGCCTATCTGCCTTCCAACCGCGCTTGGCTGATGCGTATTTTCACGCAAGCCTATGCCTTCGGTGCTGAGCACTGGTTGGCGTTTGGCGCTGGACAGGTCGCCGTGGTCGCCTGCGGAGTGCTCCCTGCTTCGGTGATGGCCATTATGGCAGGTGCGGCCTACGGACTTGCTAAAGGACTTTTGATATCGATCATCGCAACCATGCTCGGCGGCTGGATTGCCTTTATGCTCAGCCGGTCAATCCTGCGCCCGTGGATCGAAAAACTGCTCGCCCGTTCCGCCTTTTCAAGCCGGTTTGACGCGGCGATTGAGGGCGAAGGCTGGCGGTTCATCTTTCTGCTGCGGATTTCGCCGGTGATGCCCTTTGCCCTCACCTCATATGGCCTTGGCCTCACCAGCGTGAAGCAGCGCGATTTCCTGATCGGGACGCTCGCCTCGCTGCCAGCGTTGGTTTCTTACGTGGCGATTGGCGCGATGGGCCGCCAAGGCATGACGATGAGCCTTAGCAAAGCCGGACCCGCGCAATGGGCGCTGCTGGTGATCGGGGTGATTGCCCTGCTGGTCGCAGTGATGCGTACGCGCGATATTCTCGCCCGGATCGCGGCAAAATAAGCGAAAGTCGCTCAAACCTCCCAAATTGCTTGCCCTTTCCCCCCATTCCCCGCCAAGCTAGGGCCAATGCTCCGCCAGTACGAACTCGTTGAACGCGTTAAAGCGTATGATCCCGACGCCGATGAGGCGGCGCTCAACCGGGCCTATGTCTATACTGTGCAGAAACACGGCTCGCAAAAGCGCGCGAGCGGCGATCCCTATTTTAGTCATCCGGTGGAAGTCGCCGGGCTGATGACCGAGCTCAAGCTCGATCAGGAAACCATCATCACCGCGCTGCTCCACGATACCGTGGAGGATACCCTCGCTACAATCGAAGAGATCGAACAGTACTTTGGGCCAGAGGTTGCCCGGCTGGTTGATGGGGTTACCAAGCTTTCGAAGATCGAGGCCATGCCCGATAACGAGCGCGCGGCAGAGAATCTGCGCAAGTTTTTTCTTGCGATGAGCGAAGACATCCGCGTTTTGCTGGTCAAGCTCGCGGACCGGCTGCACAACATGCGTACGCTGCACTTCGTCAAGAGCGTGGAAAAGCGGCTGCGCATCTCCCATGAAACCATGGATATCTACGCGCCCCTGGCTGAACGCGTCGGCATGTACGAATATATGCGCGAGATGCAGTTGCTCGCCTTCGAACAGCTTGAACCCGATGCCTATAAGCTGATTACCGGACGGCTTGCCCAGATCCGGTCGTCCGATGGTGGTCAGGTCGATGCGATCGCGCTCGCCATCAAGCAGGCGCTGGCCGAAGCCGGGGTCAAGGTTGAGGTTTGGGGGCGCGAAAAGCACCCGTTCTCGATCTGGAAGAAAATGGCCGAACGCCATGTTTCGTTTGAACAGATCACCGATATCATGGCTTTCCGCGTGCTGACCGATGCCCCTGAAGATTGCTATCGCGCGCTGGGCGTGCTGCACCAAACATGGCAGATGATCCCCGGCCGCTTCAAGGATTATATCTCGACGCCCAAGGCAAACGGATATCGCTCGCTCCACACCGCGCTGATCTATGAAAATTCGATGCGCGTAGAAGTGCAGATCCGCAGCCACGAAATGAACCGGCTAAATGAATTTGGCCTTGCCGCGCACTGGGCCTACAAACAGGGTGGTGTGCGGCCCGACGGGCAAGTCGGCTGGCTGCGCGATCTGATCGAGATTGTCGACGCCAGCCACGATGAGGAAGAGCTGCTCGAACATACCAAGATGGCGATCTATCAGGATCGCATCTTCGCCTTCACCCCCAAGGGCGCGCTGCACCAGCTGCCCAAAGGCGCGACTTCGATAGATTTTGCCTATGATGTGCACACCGATCTGGGCAGCCTGGCTGTCGGCGCGAAAATCAATGGGCGGCACATGCCGCTGCGCACTACGCTCAATAATGGCGACGTTGTGGAAATCATAAAAAGCCGCAAGGCATCGCCGCAGCTTTCATGGCTGAGCTTTGTCGTTACCGGCAAGGCCCGCTCTGCAATCCGCCGCGCGGTGCGTGCCAAGGAACGCGAAGAAGTGGCCGCGATTGGCCTCAAACTGTTCGACGAAATCACCAATCGCCTGCCCGGCAAGATTGGCAAAAAGGCGATCAAGGATGCGGTAAAACGCCTCAAGCTTGATGATGAAGAAGATCTGATGGTACAGATCGGCACTGCCAAGATTGCCGATCTCGCGGTGATGGAGGCGCTGGTCCCTGGCAGCACTGCGGGCCTGGAACGCCCCGAGGAATGGCCGCAACAGGAGCGCGCGATCTCGATAAAGGGGCTGACCCCCGGCATGGCCTTCAAGCTCGGCGATTGCTGTCACCCTGTTCCGGGTGACCGCATCGTCGGGCTGCGGCGCAAGGGTGAAGGGGTCCAGGTCCACTCCATCGATTGCCTCAGCCTGGCGGATGGCGTTGATGCGGACTGGCTCGACCTATCGTGGGGCGAACGCACCACCGGCGCTATCGGCCGCATTCGCGCGGTGCTGCACAACCGGCCGGGAACTTTGGCTGAACTGACCGGGATTTTTGCCGGAAACCGGGCGAACATCATCCAACTGGAAATGACCGGCCGCGATGATCTGTTCGGCACCTATGAGGTTGACCTCGAGGTCAACGATCTCGCGCACTTGTCACGGATCGTGTCGGCAATGCGGGCGAGCGATGCGGTTGCAGAGGCGGAGCGGATTTAGAACGCCAGGCCAACCTCAGCCACATCCCCGTCGCCCAGCCCCTCGGCCTTGCGCACCGAGGCCTTGACCGGCAACAACCAGCCTTCGCTCTTCTGCGGGAAAACCGACGTGCTGAACCGGCTGCCGCCAATCACAGCCTCAACCCTGATTGATCCAAACCCGCGCGCTGAATGCTCCATCCGCCGCATCAGCGCCGCCCCCGACAAGGCCTCTCCCGCCGCGCCGTCAATGGTGAGGAAGAACCAGACCCCGCTGCCGGTAGCGCCAGTCCAGCGCCAGAGTGGGCCGGTGTGGGTGATGTGTTCGGTCATAATTGGTTTCACACGGAGGCGCGGAGACGCAGAGGAGAAATGCGCGCCGCAGGCTTGCAGCTTATCGACCCTTTCACCGGAACAATCCTCCGACTAAAAAGCGGCTTCGCTGCAAACACAATATCTCCGCGCCTCCGCGCCTCCGCGTGAACCACCGTTACTTCGCCCGCCGCACCGGCACCGGGATATTGCAAATATCCGCCCCGCCCGCAGGCCGGATGAAAAAGGCATCGCGCCGATTGGCCCGCGCATCGGCATAGCGCGCAAAACTGGCGCTTTCGGTGGAGAGGTATTCATACGTAGGCAGCCCCGCCACCTCATTGCCCAGCCGCACTGAAACAATCCCGGTCCGCTCCTCGGGGTGCTCATAGAACCCCAACGCTCCGGTCCCGCGAGGCAGCGCGGAGAGATTCTCGATCCCCTCGATCACCCGGCCAACCAGCGCAATATTGCGATCTAGATGGCGCGGCGCATGGCCGATGACGGTGTAGAGTTCCGCGCCGGTGCCGGTGTCGGGCGAGAGATTGCGGCCTACCCCGACCATGCCGTAGCAGTGGACGGGCCACAATGAATAGCGGCCAGATCTAAGAGGCCAGCCCAGTCCAAACAAGGTACGCCCATAGGGATCCATTTGATACGGCTTAGAGGATCGCCGTTGCGACTTTGACTTAGAAGCCTGAGATCGAATCGGCGTCAACCGGGCGACATACTCACTCTCCGGCACCACCGCCAATCCATCTGGCAGCTTCCGCGCCTTCATCTTGTCCTCCCCATCGACATCGCCCCACTGCACAACATAATTGTCCTGCACCCGGTTGATCGAAAGCCCATCCCACCAATGCGCCGCCGCCAGCTTGCGTATATTCCCCACCCAGCCAGCTGAAAACGGCGGCGGCATCAACTGGATCACCACGCGGCGCGCCTCGCCTTTCGCACCGGGTGCAAGGTCCATCACCAGCAGATCCGTTGCCGCGATCCTGAACCAGTCAGCCTTGGGGGCAGCCGCAACGATCTCACCGGGAGCCAAGGCTGCAACAGGTTTGGCAGGCGCAGGCAAGGTTTCAGCCGCGAGCGGGGCGGTGCCGAGCAGTGCAGCGGCGATCAGGATATGTGGTTTCATACCCCGCACCATGCCCGCATCGCAGCCCATGCGAAAGGCCTGTACTACAAGCGCGGGTTTGTGCAGTATCAGCGCCGATCTTTCTCATCACAGGTCCTCCCCACCAAGCCGCGCGCCCCAGCGCGGCTTTTCGCATTTTCGGCCGCTCGAAAAAACAAAACGCAAATGCACATCATGCGGATGTGTTTCATCAACAAAACCCCCCAGCCCGCCATCCCAACCATGCCTTGCGAAAGGTCGATCATCCGTCTAGTGCGCCCCCTTCCAGCGATATGCGGAGCGGTGGCCGAGTGGTCGAAGGCGCTCGCCTGGAAAGTGAGTATGGGCCAAAAGCTCATCCAGGGTTCGAATCCCTGCCGCTCCGCCAATTATCATTGATCTTATCGAGTTAAAATGTATAACATTAACAGATATTTAACTGTAATGATGCTCGGTCTGATCCTGGCAATGGCCAGCGCTTGGTGGTACTCTGCACATTACCGCCAGCACTTTTCAAAGTACGAGTATGGAATTTATCAGGCCAAGCTTGAAATGCTGGATAAATGCGACGTCGGCAGGGTTGTAATACTCGGCGATTCACGGGCAGGCATGGCTTATGATCCGGCAGCACTCGGCAATTCAGTCCGCAATTTTGCACTGACCAGCCATACCGCCATCGAAGGCTACTATCTGGCCAGGAAGATTTTGGCCTGCCCAAGCAAGCCGGAAACTTTCGTTCTGGCGTACTCCCCTGACCAGTTTAATGCTTTGACCTGGTTCTGGACAAACAGCATCCAGATGGGGCTGTTAACCGAGACCGATCTCGATGAAATCAGCGCAGTGGCAGCGCAAACGGGCGACAGGAATTTGTACAAGAGCGATTTCGGTTCTGAACCGCCGCCAAGAATAAAAAACTGGCTCTATGCGCACGATTTTCCGGCCTATGATTTTGCCGCGATAACCGGCGCGATGATGGACCGCACCAACAGATACAAAACAAACATCGCCAACTACGGCCAAGTTTTGAGAGATAAGGGTCTAATCGTCAATCCGATTGATAACGGCTGCGCTAATAAAGCCTCACCAGAGGCGGGGCCGATCCATTTTTCGCCATCGCCGATAGTCAATTCCTATTACGCAAAATTGATCGATATTTTGCAAGAAAACCATGTAAACACCATAATTGCCCCGCTACCTTACAGCAAATTTACATATGACAAAATAAGCAACGCTTTTACAGAACAATTTAAAAATTATAACAATGAACTAATCAAAAATAAGTCGCGCATTCATATGAGTGATGAGCAATTTTTCCCAATGGACAATTGTTTATTCTCGGACGAATTTCACGTGAATGCCAAGGGCGCGCAGTTGTTTTCGCTGCATTTCAAGTCTGCGTTGGAGGGCACCACACCATTGGCACCGCAGCGCGAGAAACCGCATGATTGAACTGGATTGGCTGCCCGTGATCGAGGACTGGGGCACCCAACTGGCCGCCGCCAAGCGCGAGGGACCAGCCGCCTGGGGCAAATTGCGGCTCCTTGCAGCAAGTTCGATTGATTTTATCCAGACCGAGCAACTCAATCGCGTTCTTGGCAAGGCTTTCCTAGGAAC
>JANNZB010000015.1:0-1741 GCA_031410395.1 Novosphingobium sp. | reverse complement strand
ACGCTCGCAGCATGGTTGGCCGCGCGGCTTGCGAGCGAGGGTGTGGCAACCGCTGTGCTGTCACTCGATGATCTTTATCTCACCCATTCCGAGCGGCAAAAGATGGCGCGCGAAGTCCATCCGCTGTTCGCCACGCGCGGGGTGCCGGGGACGCATGATGTGGCGTTGGGGTTGCGGATAATCGATCAACTGGCGAAAGGTCATCCAGCGCGATTGCCGCATTTTGACAAGTCGCGGGATGACCGATCCGAGACTGAATCCTGGCCCACCACCCCTGCCAATTGTCGGGTGTTGCTGCTCGAAGGCTGGTGCGTCGGCGCAGTGGCGCAGCCTGAGGAGGAACTCGCGCTGCCGGTAAATGCGCTCGAATCCGCTGACGATCCGCAGGGCCTCTGGCGGCGCCATGCCAATGCCTGTCTCGCTGGCGATTACCAGCGACTATTCGCCCGGATTGACGCTCGGGTCATGCTCGCCGCCCCGTCTTTTGCTGTTGTCAGCCAGTGGCGAATGCAACAAGAGCGCGATCTGCCGCCGGGGCCGGGCGTCATGGACGAACTGGCTATAAGCTATTTCATTCAGTTTTATCAGCGGCTAACGGAATGGATTCTGCGTGAAATGCACGTGCGCGCTGATCTGGTGGTGCGGCTCGATGAGCTTCGCAAGGTGCAGTCGCTAACTTAATCCGGTGCCTTGTGTAGCCAATCGGCGTGATGTGGTGCTTTCTTGGTGCGGCTCCATTCCTCGAGCATTGGCCCGGCAACGCGCTCAAGCTCGGCATATTGCTCAGGCGTGCCAATGTCGGCAGTCAATTCAACCCGGTGGCCATTGGGATCGAAGAAATAGATCGACTGGAAAATCCCGTGCCACGTCGGTCCGAGCACGTCGACGCCCTGCGCCTCGATGTGCGCCTTGGCCGCCAGCAAAGCCTCCACCGAAGGCACACGCAGCGCCATATGTTGCACCCATTGGGGCGTATTTTCATCGCGGCCCATGCCGGGTTGGTTGGGCAGTTCAAAAAAGGCGAGGACGTTGCCGTGCCCGGCATCCAGGAACACGTGCATGTAAGGATCATATTCGCCGGTCGAAGGCACGTGATCCTCGGCGAAGGCAGTTGTGTATGTCATGCCCAGCACCCGCTGATACCAGGCCACAGTCTTGGCAGCATCCTTGCAGCGATAGGCCGCGTGGTGAATGCCCTGAAGTTCTACCGGATGGCTGGTCATGCTGCGCCCTCTCCAACAATCAGTGCGCCGCGCCGAACCTGATCGGCTTCAAGCGACTTAAACAATGCGGTGAAGTTGCCTTCACCAAAGCCTTCATCCTTCTTGCGCTGGATGAATTCGAAGAATACGGGGCCAATCTTGGGCTGCGAGAAGATTTGCAGCAATAGGCGCGGATCGCCAGCTTCGGTTGATCCATCGAGCAGAATACCGCGCGGCTGGAGCTCGTCAATGGGTTCGCCATGGCCGGGCAAGCGATCTTCGAGCATCTCGTAATAGGTGGCGGGCGGGGCGGGGACGAAGCCGGTGCCAGTTTGCTTGAGGCGGTCCCAGGTGTTCAGCAAATCGCCGCAGGAAAATGCAATATGCTGAATTCCCTCGCCATTATAGGCGCGAAGATATTCTTCAATCTGGCCCCCGCCTTTGGGACCTTCCTCATTCAAGGGGATGCGGATCAGGCCATCGGGCGCGGTCATCGCCTTGCTGGTGAGGCCGGTATATTCGCCCTTGATGTCAAAATA
>JANNZB010000014.1:0-2715 GCA_031410395.1 Novosphingobium sp. | reverse complement strand
TGCGGGCGACATCATTTCGATCGCCGGGCTGACCGTCGCGACCGTGTCGAACACCATCGCCGACCCGAGCGTGACCGAGCCGCTGCATGCGCAGCCGATCGACCCGCCGACGCTGTCGATGCGCTTTGCCGTGAACGACAGCCCGTTTGCCGGGCGCGAAGGCACCAAGGTTACCAGCCGCATGATCCGTGACCGCTTGGCGCGCGAAGCCGAAAGCAACGTCGCCATCAAGGTTACTGAAAGCGCCGACAAGGATAGCTTCGAGGTTGCCGGGCGCGGCGAATTGCAGCTTGGCGTGCTGATTGAAACCATGCGCCGCGAAGGCTTTGAACTGGGCATCAGCCGCCCGCGCGTGCTCTATCGCGAAGACGAGAACGGCAAGCGCACCGAGCCTTACGAAATCACCGTGATCGACGTTGATGATGAATATTCAGGCACCGTCGTTGAGAAAATGGCGATCCGCAAGGCCGAGATGACCGACATGCGGCCATCGGGCGGCGGCAAGACCCGCATCACCTTCTCCGCCCCCAGCCGCGGCCTGATCGGGTATCACGGCGAATTCCTGTCCGACACGCGCGGCACCGGCATCATGAACCGCCTTTTCGAGAAATACGGGCCTTACAAGGGCAACATCGAAGGCCGCCCGGTTGGCGTGCTGATCTCCAACGGCACCGGCGAAGCGGTCGGCTATGCGCTCAACATGCTCGAAGAACGCGGCGTGCTGTTCGTGCGCCCCCAGGAAAAGATCTACGAAGGCATGCTGATCGGCGAAAATGCCAAACCTGACGATCTTGAAGTCAACCCGATGAAGAGCAAGCAGCTAACCAACTTCCGCTCGACCGGCAAGGATGACGCCATCCGCCTGACTCCGCCGCGCGTGATGACGCTCGAGCAGGCGATTGCCTATATCGACGACGATGAAATGGTTGAAGTGACGCCGAAGTCCATCCGTTTGCGCAAGGCGCTGCTCGATCCGAACGACCGCAAGAAGGCATCGCGGAAGAAGGAAGCGGCGTAAATTCGGAACGGGGACATGCTGATGTGTGTTCCCGATTGCGCGGCCTTTCTGTGAGCGCGCTCCTGCTTCGCAGTTGCCCAACACACCGGCACAAGCAGGCATGAGCAACGACTTGGTGTCGCTCGTTCTAACATAACATGCTAAATTATTGGGATAAATTCAGGCTATCTTAGTTCCCGACGTGGCACTTTATGCCCCCATTTTCCCGAATCTCCATTCATTAAACGCCGCGTCAACCTGAACAAAAGCTGCAACGTTCATAATAATTCCGTTCATCCAGCAAAGTCTAAACACCTTCTCAAGCGGCGAATCGCACGAGGCAATGGGCCACGGAAACGCCGCCGGAGATGTGCGATGACCAGCTTTTTGAAGAAAACCTTGCTTGCTTCCGGCCTTGCCGCAACCGCGCTTGCCAGTGCCACCCCAGCTTCGGCGCAATACTATGGCAGCAGCTACGGCGGGCATCGTCACCATGATGATACCGGCACTGCAATTGCCGTCGGTGCAGGCATCCTTGGCATTATCGCCATCGCGGCGATCGCTTCGAGCAACAAGAACAAATACTGCGAACGTGATCAATACGGAACACGCTATTGCTACGATCGCAACCAGGATCGCAACAGCAACGGTGGCTATTATAACAATGGCAGCTACAACAATGGCTATAACAACGGCGGTTACTATAACGGCAGCGGCTACAACAATGGCAGCTACAACAACGATGGCTACAACAACGGCGGATATCGCGATTATAACCGCGACAGCGACACCCGCTATCGCAGCAATCGCGGCTGGTAACATCCCGGCCTGACGGGCCAGTCAAATTGACAGCAGCGGCGCGCTTCCCTTGGGAGGCGCGCCGTTTTGCTGCGCCTTGAATGGATAGCGTTTGTGCAGCATGGCGCTCGTCAGAAGCCTATGATAGGGCAGTTTCAACGGAGCAATCTATGGTCACCGAAATCGCCCAGATAACCGTAGCCGAAGGCAACGAGGCGGCGTTTGAAATTGCCATGAGGGTGGATGGCGGCATCGCAAATTTGTCGGCCTGCCCGGGGGTGATCAGCGTGCGGTTTGGCCAAGGGGTGGAATCGCCCTCGAAGTTCGCTTTTGTTGTCGAATGGCAATCGGTTGAAGCCCATGCCGCCGCCAAGGAAACCGATGCTTTCAAAGTGTTCGGCCAGTTGATCGGCCCGTTCGGCATTGGCGGTTCGATGGAGCATTTCAAGCTCGCTTGAGCCGCCATGCCATTCCCCTCTCGCCAATGCGTTGCGCAGCAGGTAATGGCCCGCCGATGACTGTCGAAGCACCTTCCTGCGCGGGCCTGCGCGTGGCCCTGTTCAGCGGGAACTACAACTACGTCCGCGATGGCGCCAATCAGGCGCTGAACCGGTTGGTCGGCTATCTTCTGAAGCAAGGCGCCGAAGTGCGGATATATTCGGCGACCGTTGCCGAGCCTGCGTTTCCGCCCACCGGCGATCTGGTAAGTCTGCCATCGGTCGCGGTTCCGGGGCGCGCGGAATATCACTTTCCAATCGGGCTGTCGTTTTCTGCGCGGCGCGATCTTGCCACGTTCAAGCCCAACGTGATCCACGTATCCTCGCCCGACATATCAGGGCACCGTGCAGTCAGCTGGGCACGGGCGCGCGGACTGCCGGTGCTGGCATCGGTGCACACCAGGTTTGAGACCTATTTCAGGT
>JANNZB010000013.1:0-4519 GCA_031410395.1 Novosphingobium sp. | reverse complement strand
GGTCAGACTCATCGGAGAAATGCCATTTTCGAGCAAATAGCGGACGTGATAATCGCCTGATAGCCCTCACTAAGGGCCTCCTGTCGCCAGCCCCGGTCCACATCCATTCACATCAATCGTCGTTGCCGCCTTCGGACAATGGTTCGTCCACATCCAAATCCACATTATCTGCTTCAACCACTTCCACCTCGGCAAGCCGCACAGCGCTGACGATGTGCTCCTGATCGGCAACATTGAACAGGCGAACACCCGATGTTCCGCGGCCGATCACCCGCAGCGATGCCAGCGGCAGCCGAATCAGCTTGGCCTGATCGGTTACCAGCATCAGTTGCTCGGCCTGGGTCGTGGCAAAACTCGCCACCACTGGCCCGTTGCGGCCGATGTTGTCGATGTTGGTAATGCCTTGGCCGCCGCGCCCGGTGCGGCGGTATTCGTAGGCTGAGGACAACTTGCCATAGCCATTGGCACAAACCGTCAGGATGAACTGTTCGCGCGATTGCAGCTCACCAAAACGCTCAACCGACATTGCCGGATCACCTTCGCGCTCAGCCTTCCACGGCGCGAATCGCACGTATTCTTCGCGCTCTTCGGCGCTGGTGCCGACGCGGTGGAGGATCGACAGCGAGATCACCTCGTCATCGCCTTTCAGCGTCATCCCGCGCACGCCGGTCGACGTTCGGCTCTGGAATTCGCGCACGTCGTCTCCGGCAAAGCGGATTGCCTTGCCTAGCCGCGAGGCGAGCAGAACGTCGTCGCTTTCATCAAGCAGGGCGACGCCGATCAGTCGGTCCGCCGAATCGTCTTCAAAGCGCATGGCGAACTTGCCGTTCGATGGCACATTGGTGAACAAATCCATCGAATTGCGGCGAACGTTGCCCTTGGCGGTGGCGAAGAAAACGCTGAGCGCACCCCAGGTTGTTTCGTCCTCGGGCAGGGGCAGTACGGTGGCAATCGTCTCGTCTTTGTCGAGCGCCGGAAGCAGGTTGACAATGGGCCGTCCGCGCGTGGTCGGGCCACCTTCGGGTAACTTCCACACCTTTAGCCGGTAAACCTTGCCAGCGGTTGAGAAGAACAGCACCGGATTGTGCGTCGAGGTGACGAACATCATGGAAACTGCGTCTTCTTGCTTGGTCGCCATGCCCGCTCGGCCCTTGCCACCACGCGCCTGCGCGCGGAAAGTATCGAGCGAAGTGCGCTTGATATACCCATCGAGCGTCACGGTAACCACCATGTCCTCACGCTCGATCAGGTCTTCATCGTCGATGCCATCCCATGCCGGAGCGATCTCTGAAACGCGCGGCGTAGCGAAAGCCGCGCGCACCGTGACCAGTTCATCACGCATCACGCCATAAAGCTTGGCCCGGTCAGCAAGGATCGAAAGATATTCCTCAATGGCAACCGCCAGTTCCTTAAGCTCGTCGCCAATCTCGTCGCGGCCCAATGCAGTGAGGCGGTGCAGACGCAGATCGAGAATGGCTTTAACCTGGACTTCGGACAGCTTGTAGGTGCCGCCGCTCTGCTCGGCATCTGGCTCAATCGCTTCAACCAGCCGGATATACTGGGCAATGTCGCCAATCGGCCATTCGCGCACCAGCAGCGCGGCGCGCGCGGCGGCGGGATTGGAAGCACCGCGAATGATCCGCACCACTTCGTCCATATTGGTGACCGCGATCACCAGCCCGAGCAACACGTGCGCCCTGTCCCGCGCCTTGTTCAATTCAAACTTGGTGCGGCGGGTGATAACCTCCTCGCGGAAGGTGATGAAGGCGGCGATGATATCGCGGAGCGCCAGCGTTTCCGGGCGGCCGCCCCGGATCGCCAGCATATTTGCAGGAAAGCTCGATTGCGCGGGCGTGTTTCGCCACAACTGATTGAGCACAACTTCGGGGGTGGCATCGCGTTTCAGATCGATGACAACGCGCACGCCCAAACGGCTCGATTCGTCGCGAATATCCGAAACGCCTTCGATTCGCTTGTCCTTGGCGGCTTCGGCGATCTTTTCGACCAACCCTGATTTGCCAACCTGATAGGGCATTGATGTCAGCACGATGGAGCGGCGATCTCCCCGGCCTTCCTCAATCTCGTGTCGGCAGCGTTGCAGGATTGATCCGCGCCCGGTGAGGTATGCCGAACGCGCGCCGTGCGAGCCGAGGATGATCGGTGCGGTGGGGAAATCTGGTCCGGGAATGAACTCGATCAGTTCTTCAGTCGTGATCGCCGGGTTATCGATATAGGCAAGGCAGCCATCGATTACTTCGCCCAGATTGTGCGGCGGAATGTTGGTAGCCATTCCCACCGCGATGCCGCCTGCACCGTTGACCAGCAGGTTGGGAAAGCGAGCAGGCAATACCGTCGGTTCAGAGCGCGAACCATCGTAGTTGTCAGCGAAATCAACGGTGTCCTTGTCGAGGTCATCGAGCAGGGCATTGGCAACCTTCGCCAGCCGCGCTTCGGTATAGCGCATCGACGCGGGCATATCGGGATCCATCGATCCGAAGTTGCCCTGGCCATCGACGAGCGGCACCCGCATCGACCAATCCTGCGCCATGCGGACCAGCGCCATATAGATCGCCAGATCGCCGTGCGGGTGGTAATTACCCATGACGTCGCCAACGATTTTCGCGCACTTGCGATAGGGTCGGCCCGCAACCATGCCACCTTCCTGCGCGGCGAACAGAATGCGGCGGTGCACCGGCTTCAAGCCATCGCGAACATCGGGCAATGCGCGGCTAACGATCACGCTCATCGCGTAATCGAGGTACGAGGTTTTCATCTCATCGACGATGTCGATTCGAGGATATTCACCGGCGGGCGGTGTCAGCGCAGGTAGGTTGGTATCGTCGCTCACGAGTGCTTTTTCTTTGTTTTATGAAGCTGTGGTCCGGCTCTAGGATAATGTTATCTTAAGGGCCAGCGCTGCAGGGCCTATGTGGGGGCAAACCGGCCGCTTTTCCACACATTTCCGAACATAAAGCGCCGGTTCCATTCAATCGCCGTTCACGGGCGCAATTATAGAGCGCGGCCATTGCAAAAGGCATGATTCCCGGTAATTGCGGGATCGTGCAATTTAGCCCAGCCAGCATGCAATTGCGGCGGGCGCACTGAAGGAGACGAATGCCCATGTTGCCGAAATCACGTTTTGCCCGCGATCTCTCGCGTGGCGCATTTTCGCTGGCCATTTTGGTCGCAGCTGGTGCTGCTGTGCTCAGTGCGCCAGCGGTGGCAAAGGACAAAAAAGAGGCTGCGGCTCCAGCGGCGGCGAAGGCCAGTTATTCCAAGCCATTTGTGGTGGCCGCCGGACCTTTTCAAAAAGCTTTTGAAGCCGCCAAAAAGCGTGCAGACGTTGTTGCGGCGGAACAGAATGTTACCGCAACGAGCAACGCTTACAATGCCGCTACCACATCTGCAGCGCGCAAGGCCGCTACTGTTCAGCGCGACGCTGCGATTGCAGCTTTGCGGGCAACGTTGACCGGCGAGAAGACATTGCTTGATTCGACGATCGCTGCCGCCACCGTTCCCGATGACAAGATGATGGCTGGCAACTTCCAGCTTCAATTGGGCGGGCTTATGCAGGACATGGCGATGCAACGAGCCGGTCTGCAGGCGATGGTTGCCAGCGGCAAGGCCAATCCCGCTGACGTTCCCAAGTTCAATTTCTACATCGGTCAATTCGCTTTTCAGGCAAATGATTATCCGGCTGCGCAAACCGCGCTGCAGGCAGCAATAAATGGCGGTTATTCGGAAAATGATGTCGGCGCTTTGCTTGCTGAAGTGTACGTTGCCCAGGGACAGACATCAGCCGGGCTGGATCAGCTTCAGAAGGCGATCGATGCAAAGAACGCCAGCGGTACCCCAGCGGCTGAAAACTGGTATCGCCGCGGGTTGAGCATAGCGTACAAGAACAAGCTGATCGATAAGGCTGGCTTGTTCAGCAATGGCCTGGTGCAGGCCTATCCGACCAAAGAAAACTGGGCCGGCGCGATCAGCGTGCTCCGTCTGGTCGCAAAATATGATCTGCAAGACCGGCTTGATCTGCTGCGTCTGATGGCACGCACACACAGCTTTACCGAAGGTACGGACTATGCCGAATTCATTCAGGCTGCTGATCCGCGCCGCCTTCCAGCTGAAGTGCTTTCCGTCCTCGATGAGGGCGTTACGTCGGGCAAACTGAAGTCCACTGACATGTTCGTCACAGAAGCCAGAACCAACGCATCTGTGCGCGTTAAGGAAGATCGTCCAACGTTGCCTGCGCTTGAGAAAAGCGCGATGGCAGCCAACGCTACCGGTGTTTCTATTACTGCAACGGCAGATGCCTTGCTTAGCTATGGCATGCCTGGAAAGGCTGAAGCGCTATACAATGCAGCTCTGACAAAGGGCGGCGTTGACGTACAGCGCGTTGTAACACGCATCGGCATTGCCCAGTTCGATCAGGGTAAGTTCGCCGATGCCAAGGCCAGTTTTGACAAGGTGACCGGTATTCGCCAGCCGCTCGCTCAGTTGTGGTCGATTTACGCCGGGC
>JANNZB010000012.1:0-11291 GCA_031410395.1 Novosphingobium sp. | reverse complement strand
ACGTTCGAATCGTTCCGGGCGCACCATTCCCCCCTATCAGGGCGATCTCCGTCATGAAGCCCGACGGTTTTCTCATCGCAATCGCTCTGGCTGTTGTTGCCGCGTTCGCCGTCCCGGGGATTGGCGCCTCATCTGGCCCATTGCACATGGGCACGGTCACCGATTTGGGCGTGGCGTTGGTGTTTTTCTTGCACGGGGCTGCGGTATCACCCGCTGCGATGAAAGCGGCGGTAAGCAACTGGCGGCTGCACGCGGTGATTCAAGCGAGTACTTTTGTACTGTTTCCGCTGATCGGTCTGGCAATCTGGAGCGGATTGCTCCGCTGGCTGGGGCCGGACTTGCGGCTTGGCTTCTTTTTCCTGTGCGTAATCTCATCGACGATATCCTCAAGCGTGGCGATGACTGCGCTGGGACGGGGTAACGTTCCCGGAGCGATCTTCAACGCGACGCTGTCGGGGCTGCTCGGCATGGTGCTCACCCCGTTGTTGCTGGGATTGGTAACGGCGCAGGGTGGCGAGGCTTCACCCGTAGTCGCGCAGGTTGGTGCGATTATTACCAAGCTCCTGCTGCCGTTTATTGTTGGTCAGCTTGTGCGTTCACTGATTGCGCAATGGCTGGAGCGCTATCACGCGATTGTCGGCAAGGCGGACCGGGTGGTGATCGTGCTGATCGTCTATACCGCGTTCTGCGATGGGGCGGCATGGGGAGTGTGGACGCCCGATAATGCAACAGCGCTGGTGCTGGTTACAATTTTGTGCGCGGCAATGCTGGCCTTCGTTTTGACCGGGATGACGATTGCCGCCCGCGCGCTCGGGTTTTCCAAAGCTGACGAGATTGCCGCTGTCTTTTGCGGCTCCAAAAAGAGTCTGGCCAACGGCGCGCCTATCGCCAAGGTGATTTTCGCGGGCGATCCGGCTTTGGGACTTATTCTGGTGCCGCTGTTAATCTACCACCAGATACAGCTAGTCGTCTGTGCGGTGATTGCCCGGCGTTATGCTGAAGGGGCTAGCCCTATCATCGTGTAGCAATTGGCAGTGTTGTGATAGATGGCCTCGTGCCAACCTTAATTTCAAAGCGAGAGACCAAGGACCATGGCGTTCAAGACCCGCGTAACTGAAATGCTCGGCATTGAGCACCCGATTGTTCAAGGCGGGATGCAAGGCGTTGGCTATGCCGAACTTGCCAGCGCGGTCTCAAATGCGGGCGGCCTTGGCACTTTGACCGCGCTGACCCAGCCGAACCCGGCAGCGTTGAGCGCCGAGATTGAGCGGTGCCGATCAATGACGACCAAGCCTTTTGCGGTGAATATCACCGTGCTGCCAACCATCCTGCCTCTTGATTACAAAGGCTACGCCCAGGCCGCGATTGAAGCCGGGGTAAAAATCTTCGAAACCGCCGGCACCCAGCAAGTGCGCGAGATTTGGGACATGGCAAAGGCGCACGGCATTACGATCCTGCACAAATGTACGGCGGTTCGCCATGCGCTGTCGGCCGAAAGAAATGGCTGTGACATCATATCGATTGATGGTTTTGAATGCGCTGGCCATCCCGGCGAAGATGATGTTCCCGGCCTGATTTTGATTCCGATGGCGGCGGACAAAGTAAAGATCCCGATGCTGGCAAGTGGTGGAATTGGCGACGGCCGCGGATTGGTTGCTGCTCTTGCCCTGGGGGCCGACGGAATCAACATGGGCACACGTTTCTGTGCGACGAAGGAAGCGCCAATCCATGATAACGTGAAAGCCAAATACGTTGAGAATGACGAGCGGGGAACAAACCTGATTTTCCGCAAATTCCACAATACGGCTCGGGTTGGCAAAAACGAAGTTTCGGATGAGGTCGTGCGGATCTCCTCAAATCCCGATGCGGTATTCGAAGATATCAAACATCTGGTGGCGGGAGCCGCCGGCCGCGAAGTACTGGAAAGTGGTGACCTGTCGAAGGGTATATTCTGGGCGGGAATGGTTCAGGGGTTGATCCATGACATCCCAACCTGCCAGCAACTGATTGATCAGATTATCGGCGATGCGAAAGCAATCGTCGAAGATAGATTGGGAGTGATGCTGGGTTGATCCAGCTGCCTCCAGATTCGGCTTGCCTTCACTCGGTGGATTAGGCAGGGCGATTTAATCGAACGGTTAAATTATGCGCCGGGAAGCTAGGCGCGCGACTATTTTGCGAGGAAAAGACCATGGCTGTTAACAACCAGATCGCAGATTCCCCCGAAGCGCAGGAAGTAGCTGCGCTGGTCGCTCGCAGCCGCGCAGCGCAGGCGCAGATTGCCGATGCGTCGCAGGAGCAGGTAGATCGTTGGATTCGCGGGATGGTCTACGCCGTTGCCAATAAAGCGACTGCCGAAATGATCGCGCAGCACACTGTCGATGAGACGCAACTGGGCAATTATGACGGCAAGTACCTCAAGATCTTCCGCAAAACGCGCGCCACTTTGATGGATATCATCGATGACAAATCAGTCGGCGTTATCGAAGAGGACAAGGAGCGCAACCTCGTAAAAATCGCCAAGCCAGTCGGCGTAATTGGCGCGCTTTCGCCCTCGACCAATCCTGAGGCAACCCCGGTGATCAAGGCAATCAGCGCGGTAAAGGGGCGCAATTCGATCATCATAGCGCCGCACCCGCGCGCCAAGATCACCAACAAGATCATATGCGATCTGATGCGCGATGCTTTGGTCAAAATGGGCGCGCCGGCCGATCTGGTGATCGCCATCGAGGTGCCTTCGGTGGAAAAAACCAACGAATTGCTTCGCCAGTGTGATCGTATTCTCGCCACCGGCGGCTCGCCGATGGTCAAGGCGGCCTACAGCTCGGGCACTCCGGCTTTGGGTGTTGGCGTGGGCAATGCGGTTATTACCGTCGACGACACCGCCGATCTTGACGATGCCGCGGAGAAGATACGCATTTCCAAGACGCTCGATCTGGCGGCCTCGTGCTCGTCCGATAATGCAGTGATCCTGCTTGATGCGATTTACGATACCATGCTGGAAAAGCTGGTGCGGCAGGGCGGCTATGTCGTCAACGCGGACGAGAAGCAGAAGCTGGAAAACACCATCTGGGTCGATGGCCACATCAACGCCAAGGCGGTGGCACAGACGGCTGAACATATCGCGGGAATGGCCGGTTTCTCGGTTCCCGAAGGCAAGGTGTTTTTCATAGTTCCCGAGACAGGCGCGGGGGCCGATCATCCGTTTTCTGGCGAAAAGATGACCGTGACGATGGCGCTCTACCGCGCCAAGGACATTGATGGGGCGATTGCCCTGACCAATGAAATTCAGGCGTATCAGGGTCAGGGGCATAGCTGCGGCATCTATTCTAAGTCCGATGCAAACATCCTCAAGCTGGCGATGGGAACGAAGACCAGCCGCGTGATGGTCAACCAGCCGCAATCCGCCTCAAACTCCGGCAACCTGTGGAACGGCATGCGGCAGACTTTCTCGCTGGGCTGCGGATCATGGGGCGGCAATGGTACCAATAACAACATCACCTGGGCTGATTTAGTCAACGTGACTTGGGTTTCAAAGCCGCTGGCGGTGGCCAAGGAATTGCTGAGCGATGAAGCACTGTTCGGACGGGATGTGATGGAACTGGTGGGTTGAGCGACGAGGGAAGCGTGAAGATGAAGCGAATTGCAGCTGGAATCTGGTTTCCGCTGTTGTTGGTCGCCTGCAAGGGCGCTGAAGCACCGTCCCAACAAGCCAGCGACATCGGAATCGTTGACACAAGCGTGTCCGAAACGTCAACGGTATCTTCTGCGTCAGAGAGCATCTCTGCGTCTAAAGTTGCCGATGCTGGTGCAAACATCCCCGCCGCCATGCAAGGCCGCTGGGGACTGGTTGCGGCAGATTGCACAACGACCAACGGTGATGAGAAGGGATTGATGATCGTAAATTCTGATACGCTGAAGTTCTACGAATCACGAGGCATGCTCGCCAAGATTGCCGAACGCAGCGCGACCCGGCTTCGGGCCAACTTTGCTTACAGCGGTGAAGGCATGGAGTGGAAAAGCGACGTGTCGCTAGATTTACAGGATGGCGGTAACGCACTGATCAAGCGAGAAACAGGCGCTGATGCAGGGCCAAGCACGGTCAAATACGCACGTTGCAAAGGCTGATCGATGACTACGCAATTCGACCTAACCGACGACCAGCTCGCTATACAGGATATGGCGCGCAAGTTTACCGCTGACCGCATCACCCCGCACGCCGCCAAGTGGGATGAAGATCATCACTATCCAGTCGATGTGTGGAAGGCGGCTGGCGAGCTGGGTTTTGGCGCGATCTATGTGTCCGAGGAGATTGGCGGGATTGGGCTGGGGCGACTTGAAGCGGCGCTGATTATGGAGGCGATGGCTTACGGCTGTCCCGCGACCAGCGCCTATGTTTCGATCCACAATATGGCCGCCTGGATGATCGATACGTTTGGCGGCGATGAAATCAAGCAGCGGTATCTGCCTAGCCTTGTCAGCATGGAGCGGATCGCCTCCTATTGCCTGACCGAACCGGGTTCAGGATCAGATGCGGCGGCGCTGAAAACAACCGCGCGCCTTGATGGCGATCACTACATCATCAACGGCACCAAGCAGTTCATTTCGGGCGCCGGGGTCAACGACATTTACGTCGTAATGGTCCGCACTGGAGTGGAAGGGCCGAAGGGCATTTCCTGCCTCGTGGTCGAGAAGGATACACGGGGTCTTTCGTTCGGCGCGCCGGAGAGAAAACTCGGCTGGAACGCATCACCCACCGCGCAAGTGGTGTTCGATAATGTACAGGTGCCGGTGGCAAATCGCGTCGGCAATGAAGGCGATGGCTTCAAGTTTGCGATGGCCGGGCTTGACGGTGGTCGGATTAATATCGGCGCCTGCTCGCTCGGCGGGGCGCAGCGGTGTCTTGATGAGGCGGTCGGCTATGTAAAAGATCGCAGCCAGTTCGGCCAAGCCATCGCGGCGTTCCAGAACACCCAGTTTCAGCTTGCCGATATGGCAACCGATCTGGAAGCGGCGCGCACGCTGCTCTATCTCGCTGCCGCCAAGGTTACTGCCGGTGCGCCTGACAAATCGCGTTTTTCTGCCATGGCCAAGAAGCTGGCGACCGACAGCGGAAGCGAGATTGTTGACAAGGCGCTGCAGATGTTCGGCGGCTATGGTTATCTCAAAGATTATCCGATCGAACGTTTCTGGCGCGATCTTCGAGTGCATCGCATTCTTGAAGGCACCAATGAGGTGATGCGGATGATTATCGGCCGAGACCTGTTGAAATGACTGAGGAACTGATTGTCCGCCGCGAGGGTGCGGCTGGGTTCCTTACGCTCAATCGCCCCAAAGCCATCCACGCGCTGACGGAAGCGATGGATCATGCCATGACTCGGGCTCTGCTCGCTTGGCGCGATGATCCGGCGGTCAAGGTTGTCATCATTGATCACAGCGAAGGCCGGGGGTTTTGCGCCGGGGGTGACATCGCCTTCCTGCGCGATTCCGCGCTGAACGATGGTGGCGTTTCTGGGCTACAATTCTTCTATGAGGAATATCAGCTCAACCACTTGCTGATGACTTATCCCAAGCAAGTAGTGGCCTTCGTTGACGGTATCGTCATGGGCGGCGGGGTGGGCATTTCACAGCCCGCAAAGTTCCGGGTTGCTACTGAAAACACCCGTTTTGCGATGCCCGAAACAGGGATTGGTCTGTTCCCTGATGTGGGCGGCGGCTGGCACCTGTCGCGGCTGCCGGGCCGGATAGGCCAGTTTCTTGCGCTCACCGGTGCGCGCCTCGATGGCGCGGAGTGCCTTTGGGCAGGGCTAGCGACGCACTATTTGCACTCCGCTGATCTTGCCGAGGCCAAGCTAAGGTTGATAGCTGGGCATGAACCGGGCGGCGTGCTTGCATTGCTAGCGGCAAATGCGCCCGAAGCACGAATTGAAGCCAATGCAGGCCTGATCGCTCGGCACTTCGCCTCGAACCGATTTGAGGATATTGTCTCTAGCCTGGAAGCTGATGACAGCGAATGGGCGGCGAAAGAACTCGCTACCCTGCGCACCAAAAGCCCGCAAACCTGCAAGGTTGCGCTTCGTCAGTTGCATGACAGCCTGTCCTGCGCCGATTTTGCAGCGAACATGGCGATGGAATATCGCATTGCCGCGCGCGTGCTCACCCGGCCAGACTTTGCCGAAGGCGTGCGCGCGCTGATTATCGACAAAACCAATGACCCCAAGTGGGACCCGGCAACGCCCGAAGCGGTCAGCGATGCGCTGATCGATTCGATCTTCGCCCCGCTTGCCCCAGACCAAGAGTGGAAACCGCTATGACCTATGAAACCATCCTCGTTGAACAGCAGGGCGCTGTCACGCTTGTGACCCTTAATCGCCCGCAGGCGCTCAATGCACTAAACACCCAGGTTCTGGATGAGCTGATCGCCGCTTTCGCCGCTTTCGAGGCTGACGCTTCGCAAGGTTGCGCAGTGATAACAGGCTCGGGCGAAAAGGCTTTTGCCGCAGGGGCGGACATCAAGGAAATGGCCGACAAGGCTGCGGCGGAATTTTACGCGGGTGACTTCTTTTCCAAATGGACCAGCCACCTGGTCAAGCTCACCCGCAAGCCGTGGATCGCGGCAGTAAACGGCTTTGCCCTTGGCGGAGGATGCGAGCTGGCAATGATGGCCGATTTCATCATCGCATCGGAGAACGCAAAGTTTGGCCAGCCCGAAATCAAGCTCGGCGTCGCACCCGGAATGGGCGGATCGCAGCGGCTGGCCAAGGCTGTTGGCAAGGCCAAGGCTATGGAAATGTGTCTGTCCGGCCGGATGATGGACGCTGCCGAGGCAGAGCGCTCAGGGCTGGTCAGCCGTGTTGTGCCACTCGCCGATCTGGTGGCAGATGCCATGAAAACCGCCGCCGCAATCGCCACGATGCCGCCGCTGGCGGTGATCGCCAACAAGGAACTGGTTAACGCCGCGTTTGAAACCACGCTCGATCATGGCTTGCTGCATGAACGCCGGGTTTTCCAACTGCTCACTGCTACAGAGGACAAAGCTGAAGGTATGGCTGCGTTCATTGAGAAGCGTGCGGGCGTGTGGAAAGGACGTTAATCACATGAAAATCGCATTTATCGGCCTTGGCAATATGGGCGGCGGAATGGCTGCCAACCTGGCCAAGGCCGGACATCAAGTTCGCGCCTTCGATCTTGCGGCTGAGGCGCTGGATCGGGCGAAGGACAATGGCTGCGAAGCGTTCACCACTGTGCGCGAGGCCGTGCAGGGCGTTGATGCGGTTGTCTCGATGCTGCCCAATGGCAAAATCGTGGACTCGGTATATTCCGCCGATGTGATTGGCACCGCGCCATGGACCGCGCTGTTGCTCGATTGCTCGACCATCGATGTCGCCACTGCACGAAAGGTGGCAGTAGCAGCCGATGCTGCGGGTTACGCAATGGTTGATGCCCCGGTTTCAGGCGGGATTGCGGCGGCTAATGCCGGCTCGCTGACTTTCATGGTCGGCGGCAGCGATGAAGCTTTCGTCCGTGCGGAGGCCATCCTGTCCGTCATGGGCAAGGCGGTGATACACGCAGGCGATAGCGGAGCGGGGCAGGCGGCGAAGATCTGCAACAACATGCTGCTCGGTATCCAGATGATCGGCACCTGCGAAGCTTTTGCTATGGCAGAAAAGCTGGGGCTAGATCTGCAAAAATTCTACGACATTTCGTCGGTTTCATCGGGCCAGTGCTGGTCGATGACCTCTTATTGTCCGGTCCCCGGAATCGGCCCGAGCAGCCCGGCTGACAAGGGCTATCAAGGTGGTTTTGCTTCGGCATTGATGCTCAAGGATCTGGGGCTGGCGATGGACGCGGCGGAAACTGCTGGTAGCAAAGTGCCGATGGGCCAGCGCGCAAAGGAGCTTTACGAGGCCTTCAACGCAGCCGGGAATGGCGCAGTGGATTTCTCGGGGATCATCAAAACGCTTTAGGCGCGCCGGGTAGATTCGCGTTCGAGCAAGCGCACCGCCACGCGGTGCTGGTCTTGCGCCTCACCGGCAATCAGCCCGAGCAGTTTCTCGACCAGCATCGCTCCCGCCGAGGCAAAATCAGGTTCAATCGATGTCAGTGGCGGCGAAGAGTGTGCCCCTGCACGGTTGCCATCAAACCCGATAAGACCGATTTCCTGCGGCACGTTTTTGCCGAGGTGGCGCAACTCTTCCAGTGCGCCCAAGGCAATCTCATCGCAGGCAGCAAACAAGGCGTCACAGGGCCAGCCCGCCTGCGCCAGTGACTGCACCGCTTTGTGTCCCTGCTCTTCGCGCGAAAGGGTCTCGTCAATTTCGGCGAGTTGCGGGTCCAGCCCAGCTTCGCGCATACGTTCAGCGAACCCATCCCAGCGTTCCTTGAACTGGCGCTGCGGTGAATGCTCGCTGCCGACATAGACGATGCGGCGATAACCTCGTTCGATAAGATGGCTGGTGGCTAAGCGAGCGCCGGCGTGGTTATCGCTGCGAATCCAGTCAAAGTCGTCATAGGGCGAACCCCAGCAGACAAGGTGTGCGCCAGAGTTGTGTAAATCCCGGAAATAATCCCATGCCTCGCGATTGGCGGTGCTGCCAATGATAATAAGGCCGTCCGCCTTGCGCTGTTCCTCATATAGCCCCCACAGGCTCTCGGGGGTATCTTGAAACGATACGAGCGTTTCAAAGTCCTTAGCCGACGCCGCAGCGCAAATCGATCCGAGCAGCGAGTAATAGAACGGGTTGACGTCTTTGCGCAGCTCTCCGGGGCGGCAGATGACCACCACCGCCAGCGTTCCGGTTTTGCCGGTGCGCAACCGCGCAGCATTTTCATCGACGTGATAATTGAGCTCGCGTGCCGCCTCAACCACGCGGCTACGCGTCGCCTCGCTGACCACCGGATCGCCGGTGAGCGCGCGCGATACCGTTGACTGGCTGACGCCCGCCCGCGCCGCCACATCAAAACTGGTAACCCTTTGCTGCCGCATACCCCGCCGAATCCCCCGTTTATGCATTCCTATTCATTTGTCAGCGCGAGAATGTCCAGCAATAGCGTTGCCGCGAATATCGGTGATCAGATGAATTAGGGAGCAAGGCATGGTGGGCAGCGCCGCATTTATCGCTGGCGATTGGGGTACGACCAACGCCCGGTTCTGGCTGTGCGATGCTGACGGCGCAGTGCTGGCGCAATCGACCGGCCCCGGTGTAGCGCCACTGCGCGGCACTGGTCGGTTCCCGGAAGAATTCGCCACGGCAACGACGGGTTGGCCCGCTGACGTTCCTGCCGTGCTGTGCGGCACGATTGGCGCGAATATCGGCTGGCGCGAAGGGCCGTTCCGTTCGCTGCCAGCGCGGCTCGATTGTGGCGGGGAGAATGCACTGCAGTTTACCGAGCAGGGACGTAAAATGGCGATTGTGCTGGGCGTTTCAGGCACCAACACTCTCGGCCAGCCTGATCTGATGCGTGGCGAGGAAACTCAGCTTGCCGGGGTTTATGCTGGAGGCAAAGCGGGTGACGGGCTTTATGTTCTTCCCGGAACCCATAACAAGTGGGTGTGGCTGGAGGACGGGGCGATCACCGCGTTCCACACTGCGATGACGGGCGAACTTTATGCCGCCATCTCGGGCAACACCATTCTGCTGACGGCTGCCGCCACGGCGCCTGCGCCGGGCGAAGCGTTTGATCGCGGCGTTAGACTGGCGATTGACAAGGCCGACGCTGGAATTGCCAGCCTGCTCTTTTCCGTCCGCACCTTGCAGGTGCTCGGCCATCTGGCAGAGGAAGATGCGGCGAGCTATCTTTCGGGGCTGATGATCGGGGCTGATGTCGCAGGCGGCCTCGCGCTGTTCGGCGCGCGCGCGCGCGCCAATCCCGTAACGCTGGTGGGCGGGGCAGGGCTGGCGAGCTCTTATTCCCGCGCGCTCGAACTGGCGGGATGCGATTCTCATCGGATTTCGGGTGACGATGCGGTGCGGGTGGGGCTGACGCTCGCCTGGCAGCAGATTTTTGGTTAGAGAATTCGCGGGCCGAGCAACAGCAGCAGTTTTACGTCGATAGCGTTTCCAAGAGCGCGGTGCTCGGCGATGAACTCTTCGATGCCTTTCACCGGCACCCGATGAACGGTTATGTTTTCTCCTTTGGTGCCGCCACCGTCACTGACTTTAACCAGATCATGGGCGCGGATCAGGGTGAAACTCTCGCTGACCATGCCGGGTGATGACCAGAATTCGCCAACAACGTCGAGCTGCCCGGCGCGGTAGCCGGTTTCTTCCTCCAGCTCGCGCGCAGCGGCGGAGGCATCATCCTCGCCTTCAACATTATCGTGATCGCCGATCAGTCCCGCGGGCAGCTCGATGCAGATGCGCCCTAGTGGAACCCGGTATTGCTCGACGAGCAGGACATGATCGCTATCATCAATTGCAAGGATAACCGCCGCGCGGATGCCCCTTGCGCGGCTGACATATTCCCACTTGCCATCGATCTTGGCGGTGATGAATTTTCCCTGCCAGACGATTACTGCTTTGCTGATCCGCTCATCCTGAGCCTGCCGAAGGGGCATTAAACTTCGATTAGCCGGTCAGGCAGTTCGTTGACATCATCTTCGGCACGCGGGAAATGTTCAGCCAGCACCGCACCGACTTTTTGAGCGGCAATAGCCAACCCTTCAGCCATGCGCCCCGCCTTGATCTGCAACAGCAGCGCTTCCAGAGCATCGCCCCAAACCTCGGGCGCCACTTTCGAAGCTATCGCTTCATCGGCTACGATTTCAGCGCGGCGTTCGGCGAGGCTCAGGTAGATCAGTACCCCGGTGCGACCCTGCGTGCGGCGTTCTGCCCCTACCTTGAAGCAGGAGACTGCACGGGCGCGGACGCGGGCATGTTTGATTGGCGGCGGAACCAGCCACAGTCTTAGTGGTCGGTGGATCTGGATCAGCCACATCGCGGCAAATTTTAATGCCGCTGCGCTCGCTGCCAGTCCGAATATCTGACCGGAGGTCCATTCATGCGACCACAGCCCAAACAGCCGGTCCCACTGCGCAAGATAAAAGTCCGAAAAGCTCGCCAGCGCGCACAGGGCAAGCATGGCAACCGCAGCCGACCATGCCAGTGCGATGTCAGCATAGCCGTCTGAATGTTTGGCGAGGATCGTGACAATCTCACCCGCTGTGCGTTCTTCTGCTTTCGCTACGGCGGCGCTGACCAGCGCGTGACCGGCATGATCCATTGCAGGCGTTTTGGCCATGTTCATCCCCTACCAGCCGCCCGAAGCGCCGCCGCCGCCGGAGCTGCCGC
>JANNZB010000011.1:0-1569 GCA_031410395.1 Novosphingobium sp. | reverse complement strand
CTTGCTGGAATGCACCGTCATCAGCTGGATGGCGTCCTGCCCGGTCTTCGCCTGGTTGTCTCCCGACTCCAGCGCCGCGTGGGTCAGGAAGGCGGCCAGTGGCGACAGGGTTTCGCCGGTTTCGGCATCGGGCGCCGGCGCGATGGTTTCCAGCTCATCCACCGGCAGCGCCACGGCATCGCGGCCAAAACCTTCCTGGGTGACGAAGCTCTCGGCGGCATTCACCAGTTCTTCCAGATTTTCGATGCGATCCACGCCTTCGGGTTTATCCTTGTAGTGTTCGACCAGGCCGCTTTGCTCCAGCACCAGCTCCATGATTTCGCGCAGGGTCAACCCGGCTGTCTGCTCACGCAACACATCCATCTTGGCTACGAAGGCGCCGATAGTGGCCCCTGCCTTACCGCTCATGGCGCTCACCGCATCGTGCAGCGAACAACCCGCGGCGCGCGCCACATCCAGCAACTGCTCGATGCTGCGGGGTCCAATGCTCCGCGCCGGAAAGTTGACGATGCGCATAAAGCTGGTGTCGTCGTTGGGGTTCTCCAGAATGCGCAAATACGCCAGCGCGTCCTTGATCTCGGCACGTTCAAAAAACCGCTTGCCGCCATAGACCTTGTAAGGCATGGCGGCATTGAACAGCGCCGTTTCAATCATCCGGCTTTGCGCATTGGAGCGGTACAGCACGGCAATCTCTTTGCGCTCCACGTCGTCGCGCACCAGCTGCTTCATCTCGTCCACCATCCATTGGGCTTCGGCAAAGTCGCTGGTGGATTCAAACACACGCACCGGCTCGCCCGGGCCTTGATCCGTGCGCAGGTTTTTACCCAGACGTTTGCTGTTGTGGCTGATCAGTTCGTTGGCAGAATCCAGAATATTGCTGTAACTGCGGTAGTTCTGCTCCAGCTTGATCTGGTGTTTGACGCCAAACTCGCGCACAAAGTCCGCCATGTTGCCCACACGGGCACCGCGGAATGCGTAGATGCTCTGGTCATCATCGCCCACCGCCAGCACGCTGCCCGTCGGGTTGAAATTGGCTTCCTCCAGTGCGGCGCCATGCGCCCCGGTACCGGCTAGCATCTTGATCCAGGCGTATTGCAGTTTGTTGGTATCCTGAAACTCGTCGATCAGGATGTGACGAAAACGGCGCTGGTAATGCTCGCGGATGGGGTCGTTGTCGCGCAATACCTCGAAGCTGCGTAGCATCAGCTCGCCAAAGTCCACCACGCCCTCGCGCTGGCACTGGTCTTCGTAGAGCTGGTAAATCTCGATTTTCTTGCGTGTCTCGTCGTCCCGCACCTCGACCATGTTGGGACGCAAACCGTCTTCCTTGCAGCCACCAATGAACCACTGCGTCTGCTTGGGCGGGAAGCGCTCGTCATCGATATTGAACTGATTCATCAGGCGCTTGATGGCGCTCAATTGATCTTGTGTGTCCAGGATCTGAAAGCTCTGCGGCAGGTTGGCAAGCTTGTAGTGCGCCCGCAGAAACCGGTTGCACAGCCCGTGAAAGGTGCCAATCCACATGCCGCGCACGTTGACCGGCAGCATGGCGCCCAGGCGGGTCATCAT
>JANNZB010000010.1:0-2197 GCA_031410395.1 Novosphingobium sp. | reverse complement strand
GCTTGTCCCCGGGCAGCACGCGGTCAACCTCGGCATAGGCTTGCGCCAGCACATGCGGGTGGCGGAGCAGCTGGTAAAAGGCAAAGCTCAGCATCCCCGAAGTGGTTTCATGGCCCGCAATCAGGAAGGTGAGAATCTGATAGCGGATGTTGAGATCATCCAGCAGCTCGCCACTCGCCGGGTCTTTGGCATTCAGCATCAGATTGAGCAGATCGCCGCCTTCGGTCGGGTGCGCGCGGCGCTCGGCAATCACCTGATCGACCAGCGTGTTCATCGTCGCAATCGCTTCGGCCAGCTTTGCCTTGCCCTTTTTGGCAAAGCGTTGCTGGATCGGCAGCCGCGTGGTCTTGTTCATGCATTCGATCAGCGCGGTGGCGAGCGATTCGAGAAAGGGATCAAGCTGCTCCGTGCCAAAGGAATTGAACCGGTAACCGAACCCGGCAATGGCAATGCTGTCCAGCGTGAAGCGGGTCATATCGTCAGGCACGTTGACGTCTTGCCCCAGATGGCGATCCCATTTCGCGACCAGCGCGTCAGCCACTTCCAGCATCATGTCATAATAGCCACGCATCGCCCGTTGGCTGAAAGCAGGCAACAGGATGTTGTGCGCGCGCGCCCAGTTTGGTTCATCGCTGAAGGAGGTGAACAGCCCGTCCCCCGCAAAGCTGCGCACCGCGCGCAGGCCGGGGCCGGGGATTTTGCGGAAGCGCGTCTCATCACACAATTCCGCCACCAGATCGGGATGCGATACCCAGAGCGAGACATAGGAACCGAAATAGAGCTTGAAGATGCCGGGATCAGCAAAGTCCCGCGCCACATCAATCAGATGCTGGATCAACCCGGCTTTGGGTATCTGGTGGAGATTGCCAATGATCGGCAGGGTTTTTGGCGACGGAATGGGTGCGGCGTTTGCCATCGTTTTATCTTTCCTCTCGGGCGAGAAGCTATCATGCCGGGGGCGGGAGTCTAGTGGGGGGCGGAAGTGCGCTCCTATCCACTATTGACATCAATGTAAATAACTATGAAAGTCGTCACATGCAGGAAGCAGAGGAATGGCGGCGCGGCTGGAAGATCGTGCTGGGCTGTGCGCTTGGCGCAGGAACGGGCGTGGTGCTGCTGTTCTTCACCTTCAGCATCTTCATCCTGCCGCTGCTCACTGAATTTGGTGGCTCGCGTGGCGAACTGGCGGCGATCCAATCGCTTGTGATCGCAGGCGCGCTCGGCTCTCCGCTGATCGGGCGGGCGGCAGATTTGTTCGGCTTTCGCAAGGTGTTCATGGGGTCGATGCTGATCGTGATCGCGCTGGAACTAGGTATGGGCCTGTTCGTCAGCACGATCACCCAGTTTGCAGTCGGCGTGTTCCTGCTCGGCTTTGTCGGCGTGGGCACGACGGCGCTGACGATCACTCGCCCGGTCAATGCCTGGTTTGATCGGCACCGGGGTCTGGCGCTGGGCCTGTCGGCTAGTGGCATAGCTATCGCCACGATCATCGCGCCGCCCTTGCTGGAGAGCGTGGTGGCGGCGCAGGGCTGGCGATCCGGCTTTATCGCGCTTGCCGGGGCAGCGGCTGTGATCGGCCTACCCGCAGTGTATTTCCTTGTCGAAAATGAGCCGCCCAAACGTGCGGATCATGTTCACGAGGCGCGCACCGGCGATTGGGCATTTCTGCGCGAACCGCAATTTTGGCTGATGTCCGCCTCGCTCATCGCGATGAACGTGGCAGGCGCGGGCTTTGTCGGGCAAATGTCTCCGATGATCCAGCAGGAAGGGCTGAGCGCGCGGATTGCCGCGCTGGCGCTGTCTGTCTTCGCGGCGGGGCAGGTGACGGGGCGACTGCTTGGCGGCTGGTGCCTTGACCGCTTTGATCCACGTATCGTGGCCGTGTGGCTCAACCTGTTGCCCGCGAGTGGTTTCGTCATTCTGTGGCTGGCGCAAGGCTCGGTGCCGCTCGCGCTTTTGGCGGCGGCGCTGATCGGTTTCCAGCAGGGGGCCGATCTTGATATTTTCGCCTTCTTCACCGCCCGCCGTTTTGGCATTGCCAATTACGGCACCGTCTATGGCGCGCTGATTGGGCTGGCGTGGATCGGCAACGCAACGGGCGTAATCGGCGTTGGCGTGTTGCACGATCTTTCGGGCGATTATGGAATCGCCCAGATTTGCGGCGCGCTGGCACTGGCGGCGGGGGCGCTGCTGATCA
>JANNZB010000009.1:0-14610 GCA_031410395.1 Novosphingobium sp. | reverse complement strand
TATTTCCCGGGCGCGAAGCCCGCGCGATATTGCATCAAATGCGATCTGGTGAAGCCCGATTGCCTCGTCGAAATCGCCAGCGTGGCGCATATCGGCTGATGCCTTTTGCTGCGGGTCTTTATTATGAATTGCATGGAAGACCAGATGCTCCACAGCTGATTTTGTCGAGCGGTCTCGGCGGATCGGCGACTTACTGGAAGCCGAATATTCCCGCGCTGGCGGAACATTTCCGCGTCATTGCCTATGATCATCGCGGCACCGGGCGGAGTGATCGTGCGCTCCCCGATGTGGTTACGATGGATGATTTCGCGGCTGACATTCTTTTGCTCATGGATGGGTTGGGCATCGCCAAGGCTCACCTGATCGGCCACGCGGCTGGTGGTGCTGCCGGGCTGGCGCTGGCGCTGAAGGCTCCCAAGCGGCTTGATCGCCTCGTGCTCATCAACAGCTGGATCAAGGCAGATCCGCATTTTCTGCGCTGCTTCGAAGCCCGACTGAACCTGCTGAGGCATGCAGGGGTGGAGGCGTTCCTGCGCGCTCAACCAATCTTTCTTTACCCGGCAGCTTGGATTTCGGCGCATAGTGCTGAGCTCGATAGCGAATTGGCGAACCAGCTGGCCGACTTTCCCGGCGAGGCGACGATGGAAAAGCGCATCGCTGCGCTGGCCAGCTTTGATGCCAGCGCCTGGTTCGGGCAGCTGGCGACGCCGATGTTGGCGCTGTCGGCGCATGACGACATGCTTATTCCGTGGACGTGCTCGCTGGCGCTGGGCAAGGCAAACCCGCACGTTACCCAAGCTCCGATGCCCGGCGGCGGCCATGCCTGCAACGTGACCATGCCCTACGCGTTTAACCGCCTTGTCCTCGATTTCCTCAGGAGTTAACCCACATGCAAGTCGGCGTATTTGTTCCCATCAACAACAACGGCTGGCTGATCAGCGAGAACGCTCCGCAGTATATGCCTTCGTTCGATCTCAACAAGGCGATTGCTCAGTCTGCTGAAAAACATGGGCTCGATTTTCTGCTGTCAATGATCAAGCTGCGCGGATTTGGCGGCAAGACCGAGTTCTGGGAATATGGTCTCGAAAGCTTCACGCTGATGGCGGGGCTCGCAGCGGTGACCGATAAGATCAAGATCTACGCAACTTGCCCCACATTAGTCATACCCCCCGCTTTCGCCGCACGTATGTGCAACACGATTGATTCGATCAGCCACGGGCGCTTTGGTCTCAACCTTATCACTGGCTGGCAGCGGCCTGAATACAGCCAGATGGGGTTGTGGCCGGGCGATGAACACTTCCGCAACCGCTACCAGATGCTGGGCGAATACGCCCGCATCCTGCGCGAATGTTGGGAAGACGGGCGCAGCGATTTCAAGGGCACATATTACCAGATGGATGATTGCCTTGTCCGGCCAAAACCCGAAGGCGACATGAAGATCATATGCGCCGGGTCATCGGACGAAGGTCTCGCGTTTTCGGCACAGTGGGCGGATTACGCATTCTGCCTTGGCAAAGGCGTTAATACGCCGACCGCCTTTGCCTCGAACAACGAGCGGCTTGCGCTGGCCACCGCTAAGACTGGCCGCGATGTTTCGGTGTTCGTGCTGGTGATGATCATCGCCGATGAAACCGACGAGGCTGCGATGGCGAAGTGGAAAAGTTATAACGACGGCATAGATCACGAAGCCATTGCCTGGCTCACAGATCAGGGCGCGGCCGACAAGGTCAACGCCACAACTAACGTGCGACAACTCGCGGCCCCCGAAGGCGCGGTGAACATCAATATGGGCACTCTAGTGGG
Source organism: Novosphingobium sp. (assembly GCA_031410395.1). Lineage (GTDB taxonomy): Bacteria > Pseudomonadota > Alphaproteobacteria > Sphingomonadales > Sphingomonadaceae > Novosphingobium. The sequence goes on along the minus strand of JANNZB010000009.1, from coordinate 12,807 downwards.
TTCCTATGAACACGTCGCGCGGATGCTTGACCAGATGGCCGAAGTGCCGAACACCGGCGGCGTACTGCTGACCTTCGACGATTTTCTTGTAGGAGTAGAAGCATTTGGCAACCGCATTCAACCATTGATGAAAAGCCGCAGTGGCCATTCCGCATAATGCACAAAGTTGCTCTGTCCTTGTTCGGCCTTTTCACGGCGGCAACATTGACGCTTGCCCTGCCAGAAAAAGTGGAGGCGGCGATGCAATGGTCTGACCTGACCAAAAGACACAGACCGCAACCAAATGCGCAAATAACCTATGGAATCGAAGCGCTTCAGCACGTTGATGTGTGGTTGCCCGAAGGCAAGGCCATTCATCCCGTTATCCTGATGGTTCATGGCGGCTGTTGGCAAACCGAAGTGGCCGATGCCACGCTGATGAACTACATTGCTAGTGATCTGCGCAGTCGCGGCATTGCAGTTTGGAACATTGAATATCGCGGCGTTGACCGGCCCGGCGGCGGCTACCCGGGAACTTTTCTTGATGCGGCATCTGCGGCGGATGCGCTGACTTCGCGCGCAAAAAAATACCGGCTGAATATCAAAAATGTCGTCGCCCTAGGCCATTCAGCCGGCGGGCATCTCGCTTTGTGGCTCGCCGCACGCGAACGCATTCCAAAAGGCAGCGCGCTATTTCAATCCAAGCCTCTGAAAGTCACCACGGCTATCAGCATCGGCGGCCTGCCCGACCTTAAAGCTGCACAAACGCCGCCGGGCGATACCTGCGGGGTTGATGCCGTCCGCAAGCTCACCGGCAAGCCAAGCGCCAGTCGGCCCGATGTTTATTACGACACCTCGCCGCCTGAATTGATGCCATTCAGCGCCAATCAGGTTCTGATAAATGGGACGTTAGACCGCATCGCCCCGCCACGCTTTGCCGACGCTTATGAAGCGCGGGCCAAGAGCCACAAGCAAACTGTTCGCCGCGTTGTGGTTCCCGATGAGGGCCATGTCGAACTGATCGCACCGGGAACCGCGTCATGGACGGCGGCGGTGCGTGAGATTGAACGTGCGCTGCATCTGCAACCAACCTCACTACCCGAACGACGAAGCAAGTGACCATAATCGCCCCGCCAACCCTTGCCCAGGTGCGCGCAATGGACGTCGCCGATCCGCTGCGCCATTTTCGCGCGCGATTCAATTTGCCAGAAGACCTAATCTATCTCGATGGCAATTCGTTGGGCCCCCTGCCCTCGGATACACCGCAGATTATCGCCAATGCGGTTAGCAGGCAATGGGGCCACAGTTTGATAAAAAGCTGGAACGATCATAATTGGATCGGTGCCCCCCAGCGCATTGGTAACAAGATTGGCGCGCTGATCGGCGCCGGCCTGGATGAGGTTGTTGTCGCGGATTCGACATCAATCAATCTCTACAAACTGATCCTCGCCGCCGCGCGCCTCAACGCAAACGGCACGGAGATACTCACCGAGGCGGGGAACTTCCCGACCGATATCTATATAGCAGATGGTGCAGCGCGAACGCTTGGATTAAACCTGCGTCTTGCCGAAAGCAACGCTCTGTCCGAAGCAATAACTGAGCAAACCGCGCTCGTGGTTCTGACCCACGTCAACTACCGCTCGGGCTATCGGCACGATATTGCGGCTCTTACCCGCCTTGCCGCGAGCAAAAAAGTGCCGATCATCTGGGACCTTAGCCACAGCGTGGGTGCCGTGCCGCTCAATCTGCGTCAAGACGGAGCCGAACTCGCGGTCGGGTGCGGTTACAAGCATCTGAACGGAGGCCCCGGCGCGCCGGCCTTTTTGTACGTATCAGGAGCCTTGCAAGCCACGATCGCATCACCAATAGCCGGATGGCTGGGGCATGCCGCCCCGTTCGATTTCACTGACGAATATCGGCCCGCCCCCGGCATCGCCAAGTTCCTTGCCGGAACACCGCCGATCCTTAGTCTGCTTGCGCTGGAGGCGGGCGTTGACCTGATGCTCGAGGTGGACCGCCCCGCCCTGTATGCTAAATCGGCAGCTTTGTTTGACCTCTTTGCCGCGCTGGTTTCAGCCCAGTGCCCCGCTCTAAACCTAGCATCGCCGCAAGATCCCGCGCGGCGCAGCGGCCATATCGCCTTCGCGCATGAGAGTGCCTATGCGATTGTTCAGGCCTTGATCGCGCGCGGCGTGATCGGCGATTTCCGGACTCCTGACATTGCCCGGTTCGGCATTACGCCGCTCTACACCAGCTTTGAAGATGTTTGGCATTCGGTGCAGATATTGGGCGAAATTATGACCACTGGCGTTTGGCGAAATGCTGAATTCTCCAAGCGCCGCATGGTGACGTGACGCGCTTGGGCGATATGGTGCCGCCGGGCTCTTTCGTTCCGCCTCGACTGGCGGCATGGGTGCGGGGTGACTGACCAGACAGACCTCGATTCCTTGCGGCAGGAAGTGCGCCTCTGGCTCGCCAGCAACACGCCAAAGGGCTGGCGGGCAATTACCGCGCGCACGGCGTTCGCCGACAGCCAGCGCCTGTGGTTCAAGGCGCTGGTCGGTGCGGGCTATGCGATCCCGCATTGGCCCGCCGAATGGCCGGGCGGCGGGCGCAGTCTAGCTGAGCAAAAGGTGATCTACGAGGAACTCGCCGCCGCCGATGCCCCGCGGCTGTTGCTGTCGTTCGTTTCAACCTATCATGCTGCCTCCACCCTGATGGAATGCGGCACGGACGAACAGAAGGCGCGCTATCTCCCGGCGATCCTTGAGGGCGAAACCTGGTGTCAGGGCTTTTCAGAGCCTGGGGCCGGATCAGACCTTGCTGCCTTGAAGTGCAAGGCAGAGCGCCAGTTGCGCGACGGCAAAGAGGTGTACGTCGTGAATGGCCAGAAGATCTGGTCAACTATGGCGCAATATACTGATATGTGCATGCTCCTGGTCCGCACTTCTAAAGAAGCTGCCAAGCAGGCGGGGATTACCTTCCTGTTAATGGACATGAAGGCGCCGGGTGTTACCGTGCGGCCAATCAATCAGATTCAGGGCGACGAGGAATATTGCGAAATCTTTCTCGACAATGTTGAAGTCCCGGTATCCCAGTGCGTGGGAGAAGAGGGCAAGGGTTGGGCCGTTACCCAGGCAACGCTCTCCGCCGAACGCGGCCTGACGCTGATGGAACTGGCCTACCGGATGCGGGGCAACCTGGGCCGCATCGCAGAATTGATCCGGTCCAGCGGGCGCACCGAAGATGCAGGCGTGCTGCGCGACTTTGGCCAGCTTGCCACCCGCTGTGATGCCGCCTGCGCCGTTACCGATCAATTCCTGAAGAACCGGATGAACGGTATCGAAAGGGTCGGTGACGCTTCGATTGTCAAGAACACCTATTCGCGGGCATTGCGCGAATATTCGCTGCTGGGTGTACGCCTTGGTGGGATGGACGAGCAACACCGCAAGCCGATCACGTTTGGCGACCTGAACACCGGAAACTGGATGGCAGATTTCATGAACAGCTATGCCTGGACCATCGCGGCGGGCAGTGAAGAAGTGCAGCGCAACATCATTGCCGAGCGTATGCTCGAAATGCCGCGCGAGCCCAAGGGGTGGGTCCAATGATGATCGACCTTACCGAGCTTCAGGACTCTGCGCAGAAGGCCTTTCCGGCGAGCGAGCTGATGCCGCCGCGCGATTCTAGCTGGAAAACCGTGGCCGAGCTTGGCTGGCTGCTGGTCGATTTGCCCGAAGAGCTTGGCGGGCTCGGTCTGCCGCGTGAAGCGGCGGCGGCGATTCTGTTCGAACTCGGCAAAGGACTCAACACCGCCCCGCTCACCCCTGCTCTGCTCGCCTTGCGCGGGTTTGCTTCTGCTGCGAAGTTTGCCGACCGTGCGGACTGGATCGAGCGGATTTGCGGCGGTGAATATGTTCCGCTTAATATGTTGCCGGGCAAGCTGGAAACTGGCGCTGCTGGCAAGCTCAGTGGCACCATTTCGGGCCTGTTCGAGGCTGACATGGCCGCGCACGTGCTCATCGGCGCGGGCGGAGCCTATCGCCTGATCACCACCGATGCGCCTGGCGTCACGCTGGTCGAACGCCCGCTGTGGGACACCAGCCGGCGCCTGTTTGACCTGCGACTTGATGGCGTGCCCGCTGAAAGCACAGTGCTCGTTGCCGATGGCGTTGACGCGGCCCTGCTTCACGACGAAATCGCCCGCAGCGCCCATCTGTTCGTGGCGGCGGACAGCCTTGGCGGGGCTAACGCCGCGCTCGATATGTCGGTGGAATACCTCAAGGTCCGCAAGCAGTTCGACCGGCCGCTGGCGATGTTCCAGGCGCTCAAGCATCGCTGCGCTGACTTGAAGATTGCCTTAGTAACCGCCGAAGCACTGTTCTGGGTCCGCGCCCATGCTGCCGATACCGCGCCGGTGGTCGATCTCGGCGCGATGAAGGGCCTGGCAACCGATACCTACCGCCTCATCACCGAAGAGGCGATCCAGCTTCATGGCGGCATCGGCCTGACCGAGGAATACCCGATCCACCACTACATGAAGCGCGCCATGCTCAATCTGCAACTATGCGGGAGCCTGGATCACTGGCGCGGCGCGGCAGGGCGCGCGGCGATGTCAGCCTATTCTTGAGGCCTGCTGACGGGAAGCCTCAAAGGCTCAAACAATCTTGCGTTCCTGCAAACCGGCAATCTGCTCGTCGCTATAGCCAAGATCATTGAGCACTTCCTGATTGTGCTCACCCAGCATGGGCGGCGCGCGGGTGATCGTCGCCGGACTGGCAGACATCTGCGCCATCGGACTGGCGATCAGATCAACATAACCATCGGCGGCAAAGGCGTGCGGGGTGCGTGCACGCAACTGCCGGTACTGGACCTGCGGCTCCTCCCAGACATCGGGGAGCGCGTTATAGCGCGCTGCTGGAATACCCGCTTCATCGAACTTCTGGATGATCTCGGCCACCGTAATGGACCGGCTCCAGACGTTGATAATCTCCATCAGTTCGGCGCGATTGGTTTTGCCGCGTTTGAAGTTTGAATCGAAACGCGGGTCTGCATTGAGCTCGGGCTGATCCATCAACACGGTAAGCCGCCGCCAATGTTCATCGGTGCCGGCGGTAAGATAGACGATCCCGTCGCTGCAATAGAGCAGATCAGCAGGGCCACCGCCATTGCCGCCATTGCCCAGCCGCGCCGGGGCTTCACCGCTGATCAGATAATCCTGCATGACGTGCGAGACCATCGCCACCGACGAATCGAGCAAGGCCATATCGATATACTGCCCCTCGCCCGTCCTGCCGCGATACATCAACGCGCCCAGAATCGCGATCGCGGTGTTGTGGCCGGTAACGAAATCGACCAGGCTCGGCCCGGTTTTGAGCGGCCCAGCACCCGGCTGACCATCGGGGATGCCGGTAACCGCCATCATCCCGCCAATTGCCTGAAACAAGCCGTCATAGCCGGGCAGCGCCGCCATCGGCCCCGTCTGGCCAAAGCCGGTGACCGAACAATAGATCAGCTTGGGGTTGATCGCCTTGAGGCTTTCATAATCGAGACCATAGCGCTTGAGGTCACCAACCTTGTAGTTCTCGATCACTACGTCGGCCGATTTCACCATTTCGCGGATGATCGCCTGACCCTCAGGCTTGGAATGGTTGACAGTGATCGAACGCTTGTTGCGGTTGGAGACGGTAAAGAAGCTCGATTGGCGGGTTTCTATGCCATCTTTTCCCTGTACCCAGGCGGTGCCATAGCCGCGCCCGTCATCGCCGACGCCGGGCCGCTCGATCTTGATGACATCCGCGCCGAGATCACCAAGGATCTGCGCACCGACGGGCGCGGCAAACACCCGCGACATATCGATCACGCGGATGCCCGCCAGAGCCGCTTTGCTTTCAGATTCGCCGCTGTTTGCCATCATTAACCGCCCATTCTGCCGCCGTCCTGACCGAGGACTGCTTCACCACAGCGTTCCTGAAGGCAAATAGCGCCGCTGTCGACATTGACGATCCGCGATGCAGCGTTCGGCCTGTTTAGACCGCGCGCGCGATATTGACGCTTTACCCTTGGAATTGGTTCGGCACCGATGAATAGGGAGCGGCAGGCGCGGAACGAGACGGGCGGAGCTGGGATCGCATGGATTTTCAATGGACCGAAGAACAGCAGCGATTCCGCGCGGTGTTGCAGCGCTTTATGACGCAAAATCTTCCAGACGATTGGGAGACGCTCGCGGTCCACGGCCCCGCTTCTGAAGAAATGACCGAGCATTCCGCCAAGTTCTGCGCGCAGCTTGCCGCCGAAGGCCTGCTGTTCCCGCATTGGCCGGTTGAGGCTGGCGGGCAAGGCCTGGATGCTTGGCATCAGCAGGTCCTCGCTGAGGAAATGTGGGGATCGGGCGAGCCGCGCGGCGGCCAGTATATGAACGTCAACTGGATAGGCCCAACGCTTCGGCGCTATGGAAGCGAAGAGCAGAAGGCTCGTTACCTGACGCCAATTACGCTCGGCCAGACCCTGTGGTGCCAAGGCTTTTCAGAACCCAATTCCGGCTCAGACCTTGCCAGTTTGCGCACGCGTGCGACGCTGGAGGGCGATGTCTATCGCATAAACGGCCAGAAAATCTGGACATCCTATGCCCGTCTGGCTGACACCTGTTTCCTACTCACCCGCACCAGTGATGATAAAAAGCGCGGGATTACTATTCTGCTGGTGCCGATGGATACGCCCGGCATCACCGTGCGCCAGATCCCCAGTCTGATCGGCGAGGGTGATATCCATGAGGTGTTTTTTGACGATGTCGTGGTGCCCGAGGGCGCACGGCTTGGCGAGGAAGGGCAGGCATGGGAAATCATCACCTATTCGCTGACCAATGAGCGGCTGGGCATTGCCCGCTATGAACTGGCGCGCAAGGCGCTCGACCGGGCAGTGGAATTGCTCATGCAAGACGCCGCATTCGCTCGCGAGACCGTGCGCGCTGAGGCTGGCAGGTGCGCCAGCCTGTGCGAGGCCGCGCGCATCGCCAACTATGCCTTGGTGCAAAAGCGCGTTGATGGGCTGACGCTTGGCGGTGAGGCCAGTTCGGCCCGCTTTGCGACGATCATGGCTGAACGTGAGGTATGCGCTTTTGTGGTCGAATATGTCCCCGAGGCACTTGCCGATGGTTCCCCCTTCCTCAAAATGCACCACCAGCGCGGCATCGCGGCGGGAATTGCTGCGGGTGCGGCAGAAATCCAGCTCAACATCATCGCCACCGATGTTCTGCAACTGCCAAGGGAGCCGCGCTGATGCATCTGTCTCCCAACGAAGATCAGGTCCAGATCCTCGATTTCCTCGATAGCCTGTCGAAGCCCTTTGCCACGCTGCCGATGCACGATACCAGCCTTGCCTTGACCAGCGGTGCGCTCGATCAGGCTCTGACTGAAGGCGGCTTCCTTGATGTCATGGCGATTGACGAGCTTGGCGCGGTTACGGCAGCAATGGTCGTGGAACGCCTTGCCCGGTTGCCGTTTACCGTCGAGGCAGCGGCTTCCGCGCTCGTGCGGCCCCTGCTTGATCCAGACCTGCCGCGGCCCATTTGCCTTGTAAAGGAAGGTCAGCTTCGCAAGCCGGTGCGCTTTCTGAAGCCGGGCGCCACCGTGGTGGTGGTTGGGCCATCGGGGGTATTTAGCTTCACCGCGATCGAACACCATGTTCGCCACGCCGGGAAAGAGGTGCTCTATGCCTATCCGGTCGCCTTCCTGCAAGATGTGCCCGCGCAGGCCGACCTGCGCAGCCATGCTGCCGATCCGGCGGACATTATGCGGGCATGGCGCGTTGCGATAGCGGCAGAGGCGGCGGGGCTGCTCGCGGCGGCATTGCAGAGCACGGCAGCGCATGTCTCAGATAGGCAGCAATTCGGGCGGCCACTGGCAACTTTTCAGGCGTTGCGGCACCGGCTCGCCGTGGCGCAGGTGATGACCAATGGCTGTTACTGGATGGCGCTGAAAGCTGCGGGGACCGGCGATGCTGGCGATGCCGCAATGGCGGCGTTCCACGCGCAGGAAACCGCGAAACTGGTGGTCTATGATTATCACCAGTTCTCCGGCGCGATGGGGATCACGCTGGAACACCCGCTGCACCTGTGGACTTATCGGCTGAAATGGTTGACCAGCGAACTCGGAGGGCGCGGCGAACAGGCACTGGCGGCTGCGGATGCGCTTTGGGGCGATTGAAGCGATTGACCTAAACCAGACGCACGATGGTTAGGCCTTTCTCAACTTTGCCTATGACCTTCGCAAGATTAAATCCGTGGCTATCAAAGCAATCAAGCACCGCTTGCTGCGCGTGCGGGGCGCAAGAGACAAGCAATCCGCCGGATGTCTGCGGATCGGTCAACAGCACCTTGTCTTGCTCGGGAAACTGATCGGGAAGCACTACTGCACCATCGAAGCTATTCCAGTTTCGCGCCGACGCACCCGTGACAAAGCCTTGCTCGACAAGATCATGGGCACCCTTCAGCAACGGAACTAACGACCAATCGACGGTGATGGCGCACCTGCTTCCCCGCGCCATTTCAAGCGCATGGCCAGCCAATCCAAAGCCCGTAACATCAGTCATCGCGTGAACGCCGGTGATTTGCGCAAGCTCGGTTCCAGGCGTGTTGAGCTGAGTCGTATTGGCGATCATCGCTGCATAACCGGCCTGATCCAATGCGTCCCGCTTGAGCGCAGCTGAAAGCACACCGACGCCAATCGGTTTTCCCAGAATCAGAACATCGCCGGGTTTCGCATCCGAATTCCGGCGAATGTGGTCTGGATGGGCAATACCGATAACGACGAGGCCGTAAATGACTTCGGCTGAATCAATCGAGTGCCCACCGGCGATGGGGATGCCTGCTGCCAGCGCTGCATCGGCCCCGCCTTGCAGGATTTGACAGATAGTCTCGGCCGAAAGCACATTGATTGGCATACCGACCAGCGCGAGCGCCATGATCGGGCGGCCGCCCATGGCATAGATATCGCTAATTGCATTGGTCGCAGCAATGCGGCCGAAGTCCCGCGGACCATCAACGATCGGCATGAAAAAATCCGTCGTGGCGATAAGCGCCAAGTCGTCGGACAGCTTGTAAACCGCTGCGTCGTCGGATGTCTCGATCCCCACCAGCAGTTCGGGAGGAACCGGCAGAGCTGCAGTGCCCTTGAGCATTTCGGCAAGCAGCCCCGGCGCAATCTTGCACCCACAGCCGCCGCCGTGACTGAGCGTGGTAAGGCGCGGTTCCTGATTCACATTTGACACTCCAATAGCAAGGCGCGCACTCGGTGGACGCTCGCCACCCCTTTGCGCCTCGGCAGTCAAAGTGCCAGAGCGATTAGTTATTTCTAATCAGTTTCGGCAAGCCCTTGCCTCTGCCATGGAGATGGCCATGCCTTTGCGATTAATCCGCATGACCTGGATCCCATGATGCTCATCGCCACCGCAGGCCATATCGATCACGGCAAGACCAGCCTGGTGCGCGCACTCACCGGCGTGGAGACTGACCGACTGCCCGAAGAAAAAGCGCGCGGCATGTCAATCGATCTGGGCTTTGCTTATTGGCAAGCTGAACCGGGTGTGACGCTTGGCTTTGTCGATGTGCCCGGCCACGAACGGTTTGTGCGGAACATGCTCGCCGGCGCCAGCATGGTTGATTTCGCGCTGCTGGTTGTCGCCGCCGATGACGGGATCATGCCGCAAACGGCTGAGCATCTTGAACTCCTCGACCTGTTGCAAATCAATCGCGGCATTGTCGCAATCACGAAAATAGATCGTGTTTCCGCCGAACGAAACGCCGAAGTGGAAGGGCAGGTTCGCGCACTGTTATCAGGTACCAGCCTGACGCGTGCCCGCCTGCACCGCGTGTCCGCTATGACCGGAGAAGGGATCGAAGAACTCGCCGCGCTGCTTCGCCATGCAGCCGCCGATCACAAAACTCATACGCAGCCAACATCGCGCCAGTTCCGCTTTGCGATTGACCGCGCCTTTTCAGTGACTGGGGCGGGCAGCGTTGTAACAGGCACTGTCATCGACGGGCAGGCTACGGTGGGCGACCGGCTCGTACTGTCACCCGAACGCAAAGAATTGCGCGTGCGCGGCCTGCAAAGCGCGGGCGTTGCAGTGGATAAAGTAGCCGCCGGGGAGCGATGCGCGATCAACATTGCCGGAGTGGAGTTGGCTTCGCTCCATCGCGGCGATTGGCTTTGCGCATTAGGAATGGGCCGGGCCACGAGCCGGATTTCGGCGCGGATCGCGGTGCTTAAAGGGCAAGGCAAGGCGCTGCGTCACAACACGCCGCTCCACGTCCATATTGGCACCGCCGACATCGTCGCCCGCGTGCTGCTAAGCGGCCAGCATGAGATTGCGCCGGGCTTGGACGCGCGGGTGCAACTGGTGCTGGATGCACCTACTTGCTGCTGCACCGGTGACCGGCTGGTGATCCGCGATGCCAGTGGACGGCGGACGCTGGGAGGTGGCCACGTGATTGATCCGTTCGCCAAAGGTCGCGGTGCCCTCTTGCATGCCGAAGATATTGCTAAGGCTTTCGAGGCAGGGTCTGCCAGCAACTCGGTGGAAGCACTACTGTCGATCAGCGGGTGCGAGATCGACGTCGCGCATTTTGCGCAGTCTTTTAATCTGTCCGAAGCCGATTCCTCGACGCTCTGCGAAGCGGCCGGTGCCGAATTGCTACAAGCAGGCGCCTTGCTGGCCATTCCCCGCGCGCGGCTCGACGATGCGCGCAGGCAGATCGTGTCACAGGTCACGGCCTTCCATCGCGAACAGCCCGATGCCTCCGGCGCATCCATCCGCGTTTTGCAGCAGCTAATGGCGATTTCCTTGTCGGGCGCAGTGTTCATGGCAATGATCCGGGACTTGTCGGGAACTCGTGATTTGGAATTCGCCGGATCGCTGGTCAAAATGCCCGGCCATGTCGCAAGCTTCAGCACCGCAGACAGCACGCTTTGGAACGGCGCGTTACTGTGGCTGGAAGATCGGGGGATGGCACCTTTTACCATCGCCGAACTCGTTGCCGAACTGCGAACAAGCGAGGCTGCGGTGAAAGCGATGGTTTATCGCCGGTTGCAGGCCGGAGACGTCTGGCAGATCACCGAAAAACGGCTGATGTTGCGAGATCAGGTTGCCAGACTTGCAACATGCGCCGCGCGGCTGGACAAGGCGATGGGAGGGAAAGGCTTCACTGCGGCCCAGTTCCGCGATGCTGCCGGTATCGGGCGGACAATGGCTGTCCAAATACTTGAATTTCTCGATGGCATCGGTGTGACCGGCCGACACGGCGACCTGCGCAAAGTTCGACCCGAATACGCCGAGATCGTCGGCGAAGTTGCGTCATGTGATCCCTGTTGCGAGCCATTGTCGAGGACCTAGAAATCGGACACAACAGCCATAGTCGCGTAGCCGTGATTGCTCGGCATCTTGATCATTGCCCCTCCTTCGAATGTACCCGGCGGACACGCTTAGACCTCATCGCTGAAATTCCGGTCGTCGCTGATCTTGTTGAAAGACTGGATCAGGAATATCGACCCAGAGCTATTCTCTCTCCGCCCCTTGTCGGGCAATCAGGCCAGCGCGAATTTATTGGAGTGCTTTCATGATCAAACACGCCGAAATCAACCGTCAGGAATCGGCCGCCACACGTTGGTCGCGATTTAAGCCGATCAGGACCGGCGAAGACTATGTCGAATCGCTGCTCGGGCGAAACCTGGCGGTTTACATGTTTGGCGAGCGCGTGGTTGAACCGGTGGATGATCCGATCATCCGGCCCTCGATTAACGCGCTCAAAATGACGTACGATCTGGCTATTTCTGATCCTGAACTCGCCACTGCACATTCGTTACTGATCGACGCACCGGTGAACCGGTTTTTGCATATTGTCGGCGGTCCTGGCGAACTTGTAATGAAGAACAAAATGCAGCGCCGCCTCGGACAGCTGACCGGCACCTGCTTCCAGCGCTGCACTGGGCTAGACACGATCAGTGTTCTGCACTCGATCACTTATGACATCGACGAGAAACACGGCACGCCCTATCATCAGCGTTACCTGGAATTCATGCGCCACGCGCAGCGCAATAACATGATTATCGCCGCGGCCATGACTGACCCCAAGGGCGACCGCTCCAAACGGCCAAGCGAACAGGCAGATCCAGACCTGTTCCTCCACGTCACCCGGCGCACTGCCGACGGCGTTTTCATCAAAGGAGCCAAGGCCCACATGACCGGCGGGCTCAATGCGCACTGGATCTGCGTCATGCCGACGATGAACCTCAGCGAGGCGGATCGCGACTATGCGATTGTCGGAATGGTGCCCGCCGACGCCGCAGGATTGACCTACATCTATGGCCGCCAAAGCTGTGATACCCGGGCGCGCGAGCAAGGCGACATTGACAAAGGAAATGCGCGCTTCGGCGGGCAAGAAGTGCTGGTCGTGTTCGATGATGTTTTCATCCCCCACGAACATGTGATGATGGACGGCGAATACGAATTTGCGCAAGAAATGGTCGCGCGGTTCACCGCCTATCACCGCGCCAGCTACGTGTGTAAAACAGGACTCGGAGATGTGCTGGTCGGCGCCGCTGCCGCGATTGCCGACTACAACGGGGCAGATGGAGCGAGCCATATCAAGGACAAACTTGTCGAGATGACCCATCTCAACGAGACGATCTATTCGTCGGGCATCGCTTCCAGTCACGAGGCAAAGCAATTGCCGTCCGGAATCTATATAAATGATGCCATGCTGGCCAATGTCTGCAAACAGAACGTCACGCGGTTTCCCTATGAAATCAGCCGGCTGGCGCAAGACCTGGC
>JANNZB010000008.1:0-1649 GCA_031410395.1 Novosphingobium sp. | reverse complement strand
TAACTAGCGAAATCCCGCTCGACCAGGTCGTGGACGCGGGCGCGAAAATTCTCGCCGGGCAGGTACGTGGAAGAATCGTGGTAAAAATTGTCTGAGGACGTTCAGACTTTGTCTACGAAGCTGCGCCAATGTTGCCTTGGTTCGTATGGTAAGCATCGGGTTAAGCGGGGCCCGGGGCGCAGATTTTGTGAGTCGGAGTAACAGCATGCTTTCGCGTTTGGTGTTGGGGGCGCTGATCGCAAGCGCCATAGTCGGACCGTCTCTGGCCGAATCGTTAAACCCCGAACAGGCCCGCCAGTTCATCGCCGGAAAACTCTTCGCCTTCAGCTGCGTGGACGGTACGCGCGGTTCCGGCCGGATCCATCAGGACGGCTCGGTCGCGGGCTCGATCCAATTCTCGGGCTCGGGTCCCGTGCGTTATGCGCGGCTGCCGGCGAACACGATCCAGGTCGGGACGACGCAGGTTTGCGCTTCCCTGAAGGGCCTTCCGTTCACGCCGTGCTTCAATCTCGACAAGACCAGCGAGGCGACCTTCCGCGGCGCGGTGCAGGGCATGGGCTTTGCTTACTGCGATTTCCGCAAGCATGGCAATTCGCTGCTGATCGCGCGCGCCGAGCGCGGCCCGGTCTCGCTCAGGGCGCGCGGCGTGCGTTCCGCCGACGCCTCCGGGCCAGAGGCCCCAAAGCCTGAGACCGTCGCCAAGGTCGAGACACCGAAGGTTGAGGCCGCCAAGATCGAGCCGCCGAAGCCTGAGCCGGCCTCGCTCGAGTTGCGCCGTTCGACGGACTGATGTTCGGGGCGCTGCCCGGATGTGGCGCCAGCCGTTGCTTGAACCTTTGGCTTGCAACACACCGCAAAGCGGAGCCGGATGGGTTGGTTCCCATCCGCAGATTCACGACATGAAACACGCTATCGCCATCGCCTTGACGCTGCTGTCGGCCACGGGATCTGACGCGGCTTCTCCCGAAGAGACGTATGTCGCGGCGCGCGACGCAGCGATCGCAAAGTTCAATCCGCCGGGCGATCCGGTCGCGCCGACCGACGCCGCCTCGAAGGAGGAGGAACGCGTGCGCGCGGAACTCGGCAAGCTGCTGCGCAGCGCGATCGGACCGCTCAACGTCAAGGGCTTTTCGGGCGAGGGCACCTACAATGTCGGCAGCCTGTTCAAGGGGGACATCGAATTCGGGACGCTTGATGGCCTGGAGTTCACAAAGAAGGGCGAGCGACTTGTCGTCACGACGACAGGCCTGGCCGACAGCTGGGTGAAGTCGCGCGACGGCCTTGGGGCCGAGGAGAGCGCAGTGCCACCGGACTTGCGGGCCGCGCTGAAGCTCGAGTTGTTCTATACACGCGCCATCAGCACGGACGCCGCGGTCGGGAACTTCGGTGAGCTTCCAGTGACGAAACCTGCCGGCGCCGAGTTCGTGTTTGCGATGCTCGCCGCGCGGCGCCAGGACTTTGGGACCTTGCCGGCGGACGAAATCCTCCTCAGCATGATCGTGCCGCCGCGTATCTATGTCGTCAGCACGCCGATCGACAAGATCAGGATGATGGCGCCTTGCGAAAAACTGTTCAAGGATGCGGAGGCGAAGGCTTTCAAGACGATGGATGACAGCGAGAGTTCGGAGGAGAAAAAGGAGAACGCAGTC
>JANNZB010000007.1:0-6639 GCA_031410395.1 Novosphingobium sp. | reverse complement strand
CCTGCGCGATTTCGATCAGGCGGTGGTCGGCGGCGGCAATGTTCCGCTCGACGTGCTGGCGGTGAATGTCGGACGGTATCTCGCCTCTGCGGGCGGTTAAAAAACGCCAAACCGTGCTTTGCCTTGCCGCTGTCATGCTTCGGTGCCTATCTTCGCGCCGCTCAGGGCGAGTCGCAACGTTCCCAACCCGGGAACCGCCCCTTTCGGGAGTTTCATACCATGTCGATTTTCAGTTCAATCAAGGACGCAATTTTCGGTCACAAGGCTGAAGCTGCGCCTGTGCCCGTCCCCGCCGCTGCTGAAGCAGCCCCTGCCGCAGCACCTGCTCCTGCCACAATGAGCAACGTTGATGTCGAAGCATCGCTCTCATCGATGAGCGGCTCGGGCGATCTTAACTGGCAATCATCGATTGTCGATCTGATGAAGCTGGTTGGCATCGAAGCCAGCTATGACAACCGCAAGTCGCTCGCGCATGAGCTCGGAAATGCTGACTATGCCGGATCTGCTGAAGACAACATTATGCTGCACAAGCAGGTTATGCAGGCGCTGGCCGACAACGGCGGGAACGTTCCGGCTTCGATGCTCGGCTGAGTATTTCGGTAACAAGCGTTTCATGAAATGAATCGTCTTTCCCGCGAAGGCGGGAACCCATCTCCTTTCGGTTCCGTCTGAAGCAGAGTTGGGGAGATGGATCCCCGCCTTCGCGGGGATGACGAATTCAAAGTGTGAAGTTAGGACAGGCGATACTTCGCCACAGCAAAAAAGGCAGCGGCTTTCACCGCTGCCCTTTTTTGTTAGCTTGCGCCAATGCTGAAATCAGGACTTTTTGCCGCCCATCAACCCGCCAAGCAGACCGCCGAGGCCAGCCCCTTGGCCGCCGCTCAGCATTCCGCCAATGGCAGAAACGATCTGCGGATTATCCTTGAGCATGTCGCCCAACTGACCAAGCTCGCCTTCGCCGCCAATGTGATCAGAGATCTGGCCCATCACGCCTGCATCCATACCGGTATTTGCTGCGGCTGTGGCTACAGTATCACCCGGTTCAGGGTGTGCTTGCGTCAGTGCAGCTACGGCGGCTTCGGCCATTGCTGGCGGAATGCCGAATTTTGTGGCGATGGCGTCAATCGCGACATTGCCGCTAAGTTGACCTAGAATGCTGTCGAAAAGGCTCATTCTATGCGACTCCTTACGAATTAACGTTTCCCACTCGGCTCACTCCAAGCACGATCATCGCACATTTTCAACAGCGTTGTGGAAAATCAGGCTGCTACAGGAGCTGCTTGACGGACGCCTTCGTCAACGTGGTCGGTAAACTGCGCAAAGTTCTGGACAAACCGGCGAACCAAGGCCTGAGCCGTTTCGTCATACTGCTCGGCATCTGCCCAGGCACCGCGCGGATCGAGCAGCTTGCTGTCGACACCCGGAACCGCCATCGGCACTTCGAAGCCGAAATTGGGAGCCTTGCGAAATTCAGCATTGTTCAGGCTGCCATCGAGCGCCGCGTTGAGCAGCGCGCGGGTCGCCTTGATCGGCATGCGCTTGATCCCGGCCTGAGTAGCCATGCCGCCAGACCAGCCGGTGTTTACCAGCCAGCACTGCGCGCCGCCTTCGGCAATACGTTTCTTGAGCAGGTTGCCATAGACGCTGGGGTGGCGCGGCATGAAGGCGGCACCGAAGCAGGTGGAGAAAGTCGCCTCAGGCTCGGTCACGCCGATTTCGGTGCCGGCGACCTTGGCGGTGTAACCCGACAGGAAGTGGTACATCGCCTGCTCGGGCGTCAGCCGGGCAATGGGCGGCAGAACCCCAAATGCATCGGCGGTGAGCAAGATGATGTTGGAAGGCGGCGGGCCGAGGTTCTTGGCGCTGGTGTTCGGGATGAACTCGATTGGATAGGCGCCGCGCGTGTTTTCGGTTTTGCTGGCATCGGTGAAATCTAGTTCACGCGTCTCCGGGTCCATCGCCACGTTCTCGAGAAGCGTTCCGAACATCTTGGTGGTTGCATAAATCTCAGGCTCGCCCTCGGCCGAGAGATTTATCATCTTCGCGTAACAACCGCCCTCAAAGTTGAATACTGCCTGATCCGACCAGCCATGCTCGTCATCGCCGATAAGCGTGCGGCTGGCATCGGCCGAAAGCGTGGTCTTGCCGGTGCCCGACAGGCCAAAGAAGATCGCGCTCTTGCCGTCGGCGCCGACGTTTGCCGAACAATGCATCGGCATCACGCCCTGCGCCGGAAGCAGGAAGTTCAAAAGGCCGAATACGCCCTTCTTCATCTCACCTGAATATTCGGTGTTGCCGATCAGGATCAGCTTCTCGGTAAAGTTGACCGCGATCACAGTATCGCTGCGGCAGCCATGACGCGCCGGGTCGGCCTTGAAGTTGGGCAGATTGAGAATGGTATATTCGGGCGCGAACGCGGCCAACTCGTCAGCCGTCGGGCGCACCAGCAAGGTGCGGATAAACAGGTTGTGCCAAGCCAGCTGGGTGACCACACGCACGTTGACGCGGTATTCGGGCTGGCTGCCGCCGAACAGGTCGGCGACGTAGAGTTCATTTTGGCCCTTGAGTGAGGCCATGAAATCGGCCTTCAGGTTGGCCCAGTGATCGGGCGTCATCGGTTGATTGATCGGGCCCCAATTGATCGATTCTTCAGTGGTTGCATCCCGGACGATATACTTGTCCTTCACGCTTCGCCCAGTGAACTTGCCGGTATCGACCAATAGCGCCCCGTCTTTGGTCAGCTGCCCCTCACCGTTCCGTAACGAATGCTCAACCAGCTGGGCGGTTCCCAGGTTCGCGAACAAGGTCGCGCCGGTGGAGAAACCCTGTTTGTCGAGCGAGTAGGAAAGCGTGGCCAAGGTATTCTCCTGTAAGCGCCTACCGCTACGGAATTCTTCCGCAGCGCACTTGTGCATAGGTATGCGAGATTCGCCGCGCCGCATAGGCGAGCCGCGCTGTTGCGTCAAATCCTCGAACTGGAAATCAATAGGGTCGGACGCGCTATTTCTCTATTAAACAATTTGCCTGCTCTCGCGCGGGGTATGCAATTGTCACAGGCACTTGACTCGTATAACCGCAGGGCCAGCCCAACACAGGCCAAAACTCAGGCCCAAACGCAAGTAAACCGCGCGCATGGACGCCAATGACAGTTCCCTCAATACCGGCTCATCGGTTCCCCGCCAGGTCATTGCACTGGTGGACGATGACCGCAATGTCTTGACCACGGTTTCGATCGCACTTCAGGCTGAGGGCTTTGCCACCCGGGTCTATGCCGATGGCCAGACCGCGCTCAAGGCGCTGCTGGAAAACCCGCCCGATCTGGCGATCTTCGACATCAAGATGCCGCGCATGGACGGGCTGGAACTGCTACAAGCCTTGCGCGAAAAGTCGGGCTTGCCGGTGATCTTCCTGACCTCGAAGGATGAGGAACCCGATGAGGCGCTTGGGCTGGCGTTGGGGGCTGATGATTACATCGCCAAGCCGTTCAGTCAGCGCCTGCTGACAGCCCGCATCCGCGCCATTCTGCGCCGCGCCGAGCTCAACCGCCAGCCCGCCGATGAGGCAAGCACTGACGATGCACCGGAAATGGTCAAGCGCGGGCGGCTTGAAATGGACCCCGCGCGCCACCGTGTATCGTGGGAGGGCAAGCCCGTTTCGCTCACCGTCACCGAGTTCCTGATCCTTGAGGCGCTTGCCCAGCGGCCCGGCGTGGTCAAAAGCCGCAACCAGCTGATGGACGCGGCCTACAGCGACGACGTGTTCGTCGATGATCGTACGATAGACAGCCACATCAAGCGCCTCCGCCGCAAGCTGCGCGGTGCGGACAATAATTTTGCAGCCATCGAAACGCTCTACGGCGCGGGATACAGTTTTTCAGATGGCTGAAAGAGGCCAGTTCCGCACGCCCGGGCGGCTGTTCTGGACGAGGCGTCTGGGGCTGACCACGCGAATTCTTGCGGTTAACGTCATCGCGCTGGCCCTTCTTGCAGGCAGCCTGTTCTATCTCGATTCGTACCGCAATCAGCTGCTTGCTGAGCGATCACAGCTGGCCCAGTCCGAGGCAGAGATTATCGCTGACGCAATCGCCGAAACGCCGCGAAGTGAACGCGCGCCGCTGCTCGCGCGGATTGGTGGCGAGCAGCAATTACGGCTGCGACTGTATGATGCGCGCGGCCACCAGATAACCGATTCCTTTCTGCTCGCCGATCCGAGCTTCACTTTTGTCGATCCGCAAAGCGAAGGCTGGGCCGCACGCGCCGCTTCGGTGCTCGATCGCGGAATGGATTTCATCCTCGGCGCGCCCGACATGCCCGACTATATCGAGGCGGCAATTCCAACGGCTGATGCCTGGCCCGAAGTGTCCGAAGCGCAGAGAGCCAATCTCGCCACGGTGCGCGCCCGCCGAGCACCCGACGGCACCCCGGTATTCACCGCCGCCGCCCCGGTTGGCGAACGCGGCGAGGTGCTGCTGACCACGCGCAACGCCACCGATATCACCCAGAAAGTCCGCGATGCGCGCCAGACGCTGGCGATTATCATCGGCATTGCGCTGCTGCTGTCAGTTCTGCTGTCGCTTTTTCTTGCCCGCACAATTGTTCAGCCCTTGAAGGCGCTGGTTCGGGCCGCCGTGCGGGTGCGGCTGGGGCGCGAGCGTGAAGTTATCGTCCCCCGCCTGCCCGAGCGCGGTGATGAGATCGGGCTTCTGGCGCGCGCGCTGTCGGACATGAGCGCCGCGCTACGCCAGCGTATCGACGCGGTGGAAAGCTTTGCTGCCGATGTTGCGCACGAGGTCAAGAACCCGCTCGCATCCTTGCGCAGCGCAATCGATACGCTGGGCAAGGTCGATGATCCCGATTTGCGTCAACAGCTTATCGGCATCGCCGCACATGATGTGCGAAGGATAGACCGGCTGGTAACCGAAATTGCCGATGCCAGCCGGATCGATGCCGAACTTTCCAGAACCCAGTTTGTGCGGGTCGATCTGGTCGCCCTGCTCACCTGCCTAATCAGCGAGCGCACTGAACGCGGGGCCGATGGTGATTGCCGGGTGGAGCTGAAATCTGCACTCAAACGCTGTCTGGTGATGGGCGATCCCTCCCGGCTCGAGCGTGTGTTCCATAACCTGATCGACAACGCCGTATCGTTTTCGCCGCCGACGGGAGCCATCGAAATTGCGCTTGATCGACGCGAACGGCGCGTTCGCTTCTGCGTGTGTGATGATGGCCCGGGCATCCCCATCGATGAGCGCGAAAAGGTTTTTGAACGCTTCCATTCGCTGCGCCCTGAGTCCGAGGATTTCGGCAGCCATTCCGGGCTTGGCCTCGCCATTGCCCGCACCATAGCCGAGGCCCATGACGGCAGCCTGATCGCGCGGGATCGCGCCGATGGCAAAAGTGGTGCCTGCCTGGTGCTCGAACTTCCGGCTGCGGGCACATGACCCGTTTGCATCAAGCGACTGGTATCGCCATCGGCGGGCGCGGAATCCTGATCGAGGGCGCCCCCGGTTCAGGCAAGACCAGTCTTGCGCTGGCGCTGATCGATCGCGGTGCTACGCTGATCGGCGATGATGGGGTAGCGATCGAGGTGGCCGATGGTCGCCTGTTCGCAAGTCCCCCGCCCGCCACCACCGGCCTTCTGGAAGTGCGCAACGTGGGGATTATCACCCGCACGGTTGCCCAGCGCATTCCCATCGCACTGGTTCTGCGGTTTGACCGAGAAGCCCCGCGCCACGTCGAAACCGCCGAGTCTTATGCTATCCTGGGCTGTACTCTCCCGCTGATCCGGCTTTACCCCGATAGCCCGGTGCTCGCGCTGCGTGCCGAATTGGCACTCAGCTGGCACGGGATTGCTTGAATTGCACAGCGCGATGGACTTTGAATAGCGCCCGGCGCAAAGCCTCCGCCCATGCTCGCCACAGCGCCAGATGAGTCGCAGGACAACCGCCAGCGCGTGCTGCTCGTCACCGGGCTGCTCGGTGCAGGAAAAACCACCGCGCTCAAGGTGCTCGAGGACCTTGGCTGGGAAACCATCGACAATTTCCCGATCCGCATGCTCAGCCAACTGGTCAGCGCGCCCGAAGAAGCATCGCCGGGTCCCAATCTGCCGCTGGCGATCGGTTTTGACACGCGCACCCGCGGCTTCAATCCGCACGAGATCATCGAAACGGTCAAGGGTTTTACTGAGCGCGATGACCTTTCGGTGACGACGCTGTTCCTCGATTGCGCAGGGCAGGAACTCGAACGCCGCTATAACGAAACCCGCCACCGCCACCCGCTCGCAGCGGACATGCCGGTTGCATCAGGCATAGCCGCCGAGCGTGAATTGCTCGAGCCGCTGCGGCGCTGGGCAGACATGGTTATTTCCACCACCTCCATGACCGCGAACGATCTGTCACACCAGGTGCGCGAAACTTTCGCTGGCGATTCCACACAAAAAACCACGATTACCGTTTCCAGCTTTGGCTTTTCACGCGGAATGCCCCCGGTCGCCGATCTGGTGTTCGATATGCGTTTTCTCGATAATCCGCACTGGATCGCGAGCCTGCGCGAGCAAACCGGCAGGGAACCCGAAGTTGGCGATCATATCCGCAGCGATGTCGCTTTCGCCCCCGCTTTCGCCCAGATCCGCGATCTGCTCCTG
>JANNZB010000006.1:0-3499 GCA_031410395.1 Novosphingobium sp. | reverse complement strand
CGCCGGGGTTGGCGCGTTCGCACTTCACCCAGACTTCATGATCAGGAAACAGCCGCGATAACCGGATGTGCGGCGTGCCTCCGATTGTTGCGAGGATCGATTCGGCTTTCATGGGGCCTACTCCTAATGGCTCAGTTTATTCTTGCGATAATGCGCCGCGAAAGTCCGCGCATTGCGGAGTTCTGGAAATAACCAAGCCCAGCCCGCTGTTATGATTATGGCCGCAACCCCGCCAAATACAACGGCCTTTGGCGCAGATTTGAAAAGGGTCGCAAACAGTCCCGATTGCATCTCGCCTAATTCGTTTGAGGCGGAAATGGCGAGGCCTGAAATTGACGAAACCCGACCACGCATGGCATCGGGCGTGTTGAGCTGGATGAGGGTGCTGCGGATAAACACCGAAACCATGTCTGCGCCGCCCAGGACCCCGAGCAAGATCAGTGACAGCGCAAATGACGTGCAAAGCCCAAATGCAACAGTTGCCGCACCATAGACTGCCACTGACCAAAGCATCTTGGCGCCAACATTATGTTCGAGAGGCCGCCACGAGAGGATCAGGCCAACCAACCCCGCTCCTACTGAAGGGGCCGCGCGCATTATGCCTAGCCCCTCTGATCCCACGTTGAGGATATCGCGCGCATAGACTGGCAACAGCGCGGTAGCTCCGCCCAGCAAGACAGCAAACAGATCTAGCGTAATGCAGCCGAGAAGGAACCTGTCATGCCGAACGAAAGCGAAGCCTTCCCGAATTTGAATCAGTGGGTGCGTGTCCCGGCTTCCGACGATGGGGGGAAGCTTTCGAATTGCCAGAGCACATAGGCACGAGATCGCCAGCAACACAAGTGCTGACCAATATGGCAGCGATGCCATCCTGCCAAACAGCAACCCGGCTGCCGCAGGACCCACGACGGCGCCTATTTGCCAGGACAGCGATCCCATTGCGATGGCGCGTGGCATCAAATTGGCGGGGACTATATTTGGCAAGATCGCGCTCAAGGCCGGTCCCACGAAAACTCGAGCAGCGCCGTGCAAGGCGGCAAGAGCAAACAGGATCGGTAAGGTGATGCTGCCGTGAAAGGTTACCAGAGCAAGCAAGAGCGCCATAATCATATCAATGCCGATGGATAGTGCCGCGACTTTGCGCCGGTCAAACCGGTCAGCCAGCAGTCCCGCCAGCGGAGTCAGCACCATCAGCGGAATGAACTGCACCAGCCCCAGAATGCCAAGCTGAAACGACGCCTGCGGGATCGACATGCCATATTGCCCGCGCGCAACATCATAGAGTTGGTAGCCAATGATGACGACAATACCGGATGTCGCCAGAGTCGAACAGAACCGTCCTAACCACAGCAAGCGAAAGTCACGGATTTGCAGGGGGGAAGTCAGCTCACTCACAACACACTGTTGGCAGCGAGCGCACGACTTGCCAAGCGGAGGCTTCGTTGCGCTGGGTAAATCTCAGCTTTGCGAGCAGGTCAGCGCGACTTGCGCAAACGCGGGTTAGGTTGCAGCGTATCGATCAGCGCGAAGAAATCATCAGGACCGATGATACGCTCAAACTGGAAGCCAGCTCGCTCGTCCGCAAACCAGATGGCATGGGCTTCGATCCGGCCGATACGCGGCAGGCGAATGGTAACCCGCTCACCGCGGCTCAAAGGAATTTCTCCCTGACACATGAAACCCTGCGCGGAAATGTTGACGATATGCATGTGCAAATCGCCTAGACGGCGGTGCTCGCCGATAACCGGATAATCAATCGGATGACGCGCCGCACGGCGCATATCGGTGACGGAGAGTTGTGCTCCTACTGTCATGATCGGCCGCCAGCTCCCTCAAATATTTCAGACGGCATGGTTTAACCGCGCAATGCCGAAAAAAGAGTAAACTTGGCAGATATTTGCCGGATCAGACCGGAATCACTTTGGGCGCAGCACTCCGTGCTTCTTTTTGCCTGAGGCGATGAGCACCTCGGAACCTCCTGTGATCTGGTGGTTTTCCACAGAGATAACTGCGCCATTCACGCGCGCACCACCACCAGCGATCAAGCGCTTCGCTTCGCCGCGACTTGCAGCAAATCCGATGCCCACCAGCGCATCAATCAGGCTGATTCCCTCTCCGGGCAGGACTAAAACCGGCAGATCTTCGCCGGACCCTTTGCCGCTGAAGGTTGCCGAAGCGGTCGATTCGGCAGACCGCGCCGCCTCGTCACCCCGGCATAATCTCGTGACCTCGTTTGCCAGTACGATCTTCGCTGCGTTGATCTCGCTGCCTCCGAGCGCCGCCAGCCGGCCTATTTCATCCAACGGGAGATCGGTGAACAGGCGCAAGAACCGCCCAACGTCGCGGTCATCTGCATTGCGCCAGTATTGCCAGAAATCCCAGTTCGTCAGCTGACCTTCATTGAGCCACACCGCACCGGCGGCAGTTTTGCCCATCTTGGCACCGTCTGCTGTCGTGAGCAGCGGCGTTGTCAGTCCGAACATTTCGCGGCCCTCCATCCGGCGGGTCAGCTCAATGCCGTTGATGATATTGCCCCACTGGTCCGATCCGCCCATCTGCAAGCGGCAATCATGGCGCAACGCCAGCTCGCGGAAATCATAAGCCTGAAGGATCATGTAGTTGAATTCGAGGAAAGTCAGCGGCTGTTCGCGATCAAGCCGCAGCTTCACCGAATCGAAAGTTAGCATCCGGTTGATTGTGAAATGCGGGCCAACATCGCGCAGCAGATCAACATAGCCGAGCTTGCTCAGCCACTCGTCATTATCGACAATTATAGCATCGGTGGGCCCATCACCAAAGGTCAACAGGCGCTCAAACGCGGTTCGGATCGAAGCTATATTCGCCTTAATCCCCTGGGCCGTGAGCATCTTGCGGCTCTCATCCTTGCCCGAAGGATCTCCTACCTTGGTAGTTCCGCCGCCCATCACGACAATTGGCTTGTGACCAGTCTGCTGGAGCCGCCGCAGCATCATGATTTGCACAAGGCTGCCGATATGCAGCGATGGCGCAGTAGCATCGAAGCCGATATAGCCGGGAATGATCTGCTTGTTCGCCAGCGCATCAAGGCCCGAGGCCTCGGTTAGCTGATGAATATAGCCGCGTTCTTCGAGCAGGCGGAGCAGGGGGGATGTATAGGCTGTCATAGTGGGGCGGCGGTTAGCATGGGGAATGCAGTTTGGAAACGTATAGGCTCATTTGCCATCCTGACACGCCAGCGGTGAAGGTGCGTTCGGTGGACGCCTATGTGGTGCGCAATCGCGAAAATTACCTACACTTTCGTTGGCGGATCAAGGGCACCGGGGCTTTGGTTATTCCTCCGATCGTGGGGGCGGGCCCGGAAGATGAATTGTGGCGGACGACCTGTTTCGAGCTTTTCTGGCCCAGCCGGACAGCGATGCTTATCTTGAGTTTAACTTCTCACCGTCTGGGCGCTGGGCTGCGTATGATTTCGCCGCTTACCGCGAAAGTATAGCCGCGCGGGCACTGGCACAACCACCGC
>JANNZB010000005.1:0-4672 GCA_031410395.1 Novosphingobium sp. | reverse complement strand
CGCGGCGTCAATCGCCGGCGACATCGCCATTCCGGTGAGCACGATCCCCGGAAGCAACACGAACAGCACGCCGCCGTAAGCGGCCTTTTGCAAGATATTATAAGCCAGTGCGGCTTCTCCGGTGGGGAAGCGCAGCGCGGCGTGGTCCTTGATATCCCGCCACAAATGCGCAGGCGAAAGTTCAGCCATTTTCGGCCATAGATCGCGTCGAAGGTGGCCATTGACCAGCGACCAAATCAGATAGACTACAATCGCGCCGCCCAGCACCCATGCGAAGGCCAGATGCCAAACGCGGGCATCGGCCAGGCTGTAATAGCTGGGGATGGTAATCCAGCCGGGGAATTCAGGCAATTCCAGCCAGGCATGATCGGGATTGGCGCCGTATGCACCCCAGTAAAGCCGGGGATGGGCATTCAGGATCATCAACCCGCTCATCAGCATGATCGTTGCGCTGACAACGTTGATCCAGTGCCAAAGGCGGGTGGAGAGACGGTGGCGTTTGACCAATGCGGTGGGCGCTGGTGGGGGCGAAGAGGGGCGCGCGGCAGGCAGCGCGGTGTTGGTCTCGGGCTTGTCAGCGCGTTCGTCCATCAGTCCGCCTTTTTTCTTGTGGGGACAGGGTAACGCAGCTCTTATCTTTCAGCAAACCCTTTGCTTTCGCGCGCGAGGGGCACCCGCAGCGAGTTCTGAATCATGGCCACGGCGCAGTACTGGCCAACCAGCGCGGGCACTTCGATCATTTGCTGCTCGTTGTAGGTTTGCGCGAGGCTGGCCCAGGTTGCGTCCGATATCATCTGGTTTGCGACGAGCTCGTCCACCGCGGTGAGCAGCGCGCGTTCGTGATCGCTCCAGCCCGGCGCTTGCGGCCCCGCCCGGACGCGGTCGGTATCGTCAGCCCCGATCCCCAGCCTGCGCCCGATATCGACATGCTCCCCCCATTCATACGGCGCGCCTGACAGCCAGGCCGTGCGCAAAACTGCGAGTTCGCGATCGCGCGGTGGCAGCGCTGACTCGGTAAAGAACATGATCCCCGCTTCCAAGTTGCAGCGGAAAAGCGCTGGATGCCGCGCCATCAGCGCGAAATATGTGGTCAACTCCTCAGGCGGCTCATAGCCGAGCGTTGCGCCAATCCGCGCGACCAATTCGCACACTTCCGGCCCAAGTTCGTCTTGCGGCAATGGCGCAATGCGCATTGGTTTTCCGGCCACATCATGCTGGCGAGCAACAGCTTCATTTTGCTTCATCACCGCAGGCTCAGCCCCGGATTACCAGCCGAAAGCCGCATTCGCAGCGCATTCTGGACATAGGCAGTGGCGACATATTGCCCGACCATCATCGGAAATTCGATCAGCTGCGCTTCGTCCCATGACGTGGCGAGCTCGGCCCAGGTAGCATCGCTGATCGCGGCGCCGCCGATCAATTCCTCAACCCCGCGCAGGATCGCCTGTTCCTTTGCCGACCACCCCGCCGCCGCCGAGCCTTGCGTCACGCGCTCAACCTCTTCATCGCTAAGCCCATAGCGCTTGGCGATCACCACATGCTGTCCCCATTCATAGGGCGCGCGCATCAGCCAGCCCACCCGCAGCACCGCCAGTTCGCGCTCACGCGGGGGCAAACGGCCTTGAAAGATCGCGGTGCCCATCTCCATCTGGCAGCGGAAGATCTCAGGGTTTTTCAACATCGTCAGCATGTAGTCGGGGATCACCGAATGCTCATGCACCCCCACCGATTCACGAATGGCAACACACAGCGCCAGCGAATCGGCGCTCAATTCCACCTGTTTGAGCGGAGCGATGCGGGGCGCTTTGCCGACCACCTCTGCCTGGCGCACTGCCACGTCAAATGCAATCGGTCCGCTTTCAATCTCAGCCATCGCCGTCCCTGTCATGGTGCGGCCCACACTTTTGACGAGGCGTGGCGCGAGGGCAAGGGCGGGGTGCTAACTGATCGCCGGGAAGATGAGAGGAACAGGTTTGAGCTTAGGGCTCGGATCGTGCCAACACCGCGGTTTCCGCCGGGATTGCAACCGCTGAACGTGGCTCCATAGCAACGCCGATCAACAGCAAAGCCGGGCCAGCACCCAGCGCGGTGCGCGCGGCGAGCGGCAGCAGGTCGAGTCGGGTAGTGAAGCTGCGCTGATCGGGCAGGCTGGCGTTTTCCACCAGCGCCACAGGCGTCTTGCCTGGCAGGCCAGCGGCGATCAACTGCGCCGAAACCTCGCTCGCCGCCGCTTTGCCCATATAGATCGCCAGCGTCGCCTGAGGATCAGCGAGCGATTTCCAGTCGAGATCGAGCACTTCGCCCTTGCGGGCATGTGCGGTGACGAAAGTGAGCTTGCGAGCAGTTCCGCGCAGAGTGAGCGATGCGCCGAGTGCGGCGGCAGCTGCTGAGGCTGCGGTAATACCGGGGCAAATTTGCACAGCTACTCCGGCGGCGCGGCAGGCATCAAGTTCTTCGGTAGCGCGGCCGAATATCGATGGATCGCCGCCCTTGAGCCGGACAACATGTTCGCCCGCCAGCGCGGCTTCAACAATCAGACGGTCGATGCTCGTCTGATCTTTCGAATGGCGGCCAGATCGTTTGCCGACGTGGACGAGCCGGGTTCCGGGCGGGGCGAGGGCAAGCACACCGGCGCCGACCAGCGCATCGTGGTAGATCACGCTTGCGGCGCGGATCAGGCGCTCGGCCTTGCGGGTGAGAAGTTCGGGATCGCCGGGGCCTGCGCCGACCAGCCAGACGCTGCCTGCGGGAAAGTCAGTCCGATCACCCTGAGTTTGTCGAAGGGTCATTCGGCTGCCTCCTTCTGATCGGTGAGGCAGAGTTCGAGTAGGCGGGCAATCGCCGGGCGGCACGATCCGCAATTGGTCCCGGCGAGGCAAGCCTTGCCCACCGCCTCAACCGTCGCTGCGCCCGCGCAAGCGGCCGCAGCAATCTCATTCGCCCCAACTCCGTGGCACACGCAGACAATTGCGCCGCGATCAGGCAGTGGCTTGCTTGGGCGGGCAGCGAGCAATTCGGGGGCGGAAGCCTCAGCCAGCCCCAGTTGCGCCGCGGCCCATTCGCGCGAAGGAAGCTGGCCTGCGCGGGTGACATAGAGCGCCGCCGCCAGCGCGCCGTCAGCCGCGCGAACTGCAATCCGCCGCATTCCGCGCGCGTGATCGGCAACTTCGAGGCGCTCGCCCGGCGGAAGCACGGCGTCGCCATCGATCATGCCGTCCCCCGCCAGCTCATAGAGCCAGCCCGCACCCAGGCGCGCGCGTGACCAATAGGTCAGGCCTTCGGGAACCGGCGCTTCGCTGGTGACAAGGAATGCACGCCATTCGGGCGGAAGCGGTTCAATCCGCGCGGCGGAGTTTTTGAAACCGGGCTGGCCCGAGACGGGATCGGCGTTCTGGTTGGGCAGAAGGTTGCAGCGCGCCTCGCCAGAAAGGGCATCGGTCCAATGCATCGGCACACAAATTTCGCCGCGCCTCTGGCCTTTGTTTAGCTCGACGCGGAAGATCGCTGAACCACTCACCGTGACAACCCTGGCAAGGCCGCCATCGGTAAGGCCCTGCGCGGCGGCATCGGCCGGATGCACCTCAAGCAAAGCCTCGCGCCGGTGTTGTGACAGCGTTGGTGAAAGGCCGGTGCGGGTCATCGTGTGCCACTGGTCACGATAGCGCGCGGTGTTGAGTCGGAGCGGGAAGGCGGGGTCGTGCTGGGCTGCGGGCGGGGTGACCAACACCAGGCGCGCTTTGCCGCTGGGCGTGGGATAGCGCGCAGCCAGTGGCCGTTCGCCGCCCCACTGGTAGGGGGCCATAGTGCTGTAATCCCAGTCGCTTATGCTTGCATGATGGGTGATATCCAACACCTTGCCGTGCTTTCCCGCCAGCGCCGTCATGCCTGCATATTCGCGGTAAACGGCTGCGGGATTGGGAAAAGCGAAGCTCGAACCATGCCCCATCAGGGCAGCAACTTGGCAGACGATTTGCCAATCAGCACGCGCCTCGCCGGGCGCCGGGAACAGCGGTCTTTGGCGACTGACATGGCGCTCAGAATTTGTCACCGTGCCGTCCTTCTCGCCCCAGGCCATCGCGGCAAGCCGCACGTGGGCGAACCTCGCGGTGTCAGTATCGGCGATGACATCGGAGACGACGACCATCGGACAGCGATCCAATGCCTCGCGGACGAACCCGGAATCGGGCATTGATACGGCAGGGTTGGTTGCCATCACCCAAAGGAATTTGATCCGGCCATCGTGGACTGCGCGAAACATATCGACGGCTTTGAGGCCGGGGCTGGCGCAGAGGTTCGGCGCGCTCCAGAACGCCGCTACATCGGTGCGCTCGGATTCGGAAAAACCAAGGTGGCAGGCGAGCATATTCGCCAGCCCGCCAACCTCACGCCCGCCCATCGCGTTCGGCTGGCCAGTGATCGAGAACGGGCCGGAGCCGACCCGGTTGATTCGGCCCGTAGCAAGATGCAGATTGATGATCGCATTGCCCTTGTCGGTGCCGCTGGTCGATTGGTTGGCGCCTTGGCTGAACAGGGTGATCATGCGGGGGAATTTGGTGACGAGATCGGCGAGCCGGGCGAAGGTGGCCGCGTCGATGCCATGTTCGCTCGTGATGCCGCTCCAGAACCCTTCCGGCACCTCGCAACCGCCCGTATCGACCAGCCCGCGCGCGTC
>JANNZB010000004.1:0-4220 GCA_031410395.1 Novosphingobium sp. | reverse complement strand
TAATCGGTCTGCGCGGCGAGCTCCATGATCGGCGCCTCGGCGGTGTTGTCCGCTTCCACTCCGCCGGCAAAGCCAGCCCGCTGCACCGATTTTGAGCGTAGGTAATAGAGCGACTTGATGCCCTTTTCCCATGCCTGATAGTGCAGCATCATCAGATCCCACTTATCGACATCGGCGGGGATGTAGAGATTGAGCGACTGCGCCTGATCAATGAACGGCGTGCGATCGGCAGCGAATTCGAGCAGCCAGCGCTGATCGATCTCGAAGCTGGTTTTGTACACCGCCTTTTCCTCGACGCTGAGAAAATCAAGGTGCTGCACCGATCCGCCCATTTCGAGGATCGAATTCCAGACGTTGTTGGAATCCTTGGCCTTCGTCTGGAGCAGCTTTTCAAGGTAGGGGTTCTTGACGACGAAGCTGCCCGACAGCGTCTTGTGGGTGTAAATATTCGCCGGGATTGGCTCGATGCACGCAGACGTGCCGCCGCAGATGATGCTGATCGACGCGGTTGGCGCGATGGCCATCTTGCAGGAAAAGCGCTGCATTACACCCATATCGGCCGCGTCAGGGCAAGCCCCGCGTTCCTGCGCGAGCAACAGGCTGGCCTCGTCCGCTTTGGCTGCGATGTGCTTGAACATCTTGAGGTTCCACGCCTTGGCCATCGCGGTTTCGAAACCGATGTTCTTGGCTTGCAGGAACGAATGGAAACCCATCACTCCCATGCCGACCGAACGTTCACGCATTGCCGAATACTTGGCGCGGGCCATTTCATCGGGTGCGCGGTCGATATAATCCTGCAACACGTTATCAAGGAAGCGCAGCACGTCTTCGATAACGCGGTCATCGCCCTGCCATTCGTCCCAGGTTTCCAGATTGAGCGAGGACAAGCAGCAAACCGCGGTGCGATCATTCCCCAAGTGGTCAACACCGGTGGGGAGCGTGATTTCCGAGCACAGGTTCGAAGTCGAAACCTTTAAGCCCAAATCGCGGTGATGCTTGGGCATCATGCGGTTCACCGTGTCAGAGAAGACGATATAAGGCTCACCCGTCGCCAGCCGGGTTTCGACCAGTTTCTGGAACAAACTGCGCGCATCGACGGTTGCACGGACCGAACCATCCTTGGGGCTGCGCAGATGAAATTCATCGCCCGCCGCGACCGCTTCCATGAAATCATCGGTGAGCAGCACGCCGTGGTGGAGGTTAAGCGCCTTGCGGTTGAAATCGCCCGAGGGTTTGCGGATTTCGAGGAATTCCTCAATCTCAGGATTGCTGACATCGAGATAGCAGGCAGCTGAACCGCGCCGCAATGATCCTTGGCTGATCGCCAGCGTAAGCGAGTCCATCACCCGCACGAACGGGATGATCCCCGAAGTTTTGCCATTGAGGCCCACCGGCTCACCAATGCCGCGCACGTGGCCCCAATAGGTGCCGATGCCGCCGCCACGGCTCGCCAGCCAGACGTTCTCGTTCCAGGTGTTGACGATGCCTTCAAGGCTGTCTGACACCGAATTGAGATAGCACGAGATCGGCAGACCGCGCCCGGTGCCGCCGTTTGACAGCACCGGTGTCGCCGGCATGAACCACAGGCGCGAGATGTAATCATAAATCCGCTGCGCATGATCCTGATCATCCGAATAGGCATCGGCGACGCGGGCGAAAAGATCCTGATAATTCTCACCCGGCAGCAGATAGCGATCATCGAGCGTATCTTTGCCAAACAGCGTCAGCAGATCATCGCGCGTCGAATCGGTGACGATGGTAAATCGGCGCGCCTGCACCGACTTGGAATCCTCGGGCTTTTTGGCGGCCTTGGCGACAGCCTGCAGCGCGCCCGAAAGCGCCTCTGCCCCCAACTTCTCGACCAGCTGGTCTGAACCCGCATCACTCTTTTCACTCATGGCAACCGCCGGCTGCACACCGGCCTCCTTTGCTGCTGGGGGCGTGCCCGGCATCTGCTCAATTGCATCGAGCGTATCAACATCGCCATTTGGCACGGCATCGTCCCCAATTCTGAAATCCACTAGTCAGCCCCCAATTTTCAAGTCGCCATTGCGGCGCATAATAGCGTGGGGACCGAATCGGCGGGCAAGCGACCCTCCTACCAGACCCAACATTTGTTTGGGAGAACAAATCGAGAAAATTAATCCCCGGACTTGTCCCCAGCCCCGCTTCGCTGTGCCCCTTTCCCACACCGAATCCGCCCTCCGCCGCAACTCGCGGTTTTGATGGCGTAAACTAGGTCTTGTGGGTCCCCCGGCACATCGAACCATAGTGATAGTGCCTTATCCTGATTCGCGCGCAAGTGGTAAATCGCAGATAAACCATCGCACGCGGCGCTCGGCATGGCTTGGGCCTATGCTGCAATGCAGCGACGCGCCGGAATTGCGGCACTGTTCGCCAGCGCAAGAGTCAAAGTGAATCTGTGAAAAAATTTTTATCCGGAGACTCTGTTTGACGCGCTTGACTAAGGATAGAATCAGGCTGGGCAACAATGTTGCGGAAGCGGGCGCTGCTTGGAGATTCGAAGCCCGCCAGTCCTTCTCAACAAAAGCGCATTGCCTGTCCGCGCGTATCGCGATAGCCCTTGCCGATGATCATCAGATCTGAGGGAGAGTTACCTGTGTTGAACCTTATCACATCCGCCATCGTTGGCGTTATCGTCGGCATTCTTGCCCGTTACTTTTATCCCGGCCCGGTTGCGATGAGCATGTTGATGTCAATGGTGCTCGGTATCGCCGGATCACTGCTCGCAGGCTTCGTCACCAGCCGCGGCACCACCGGATTTCACCGTGCGGGTTTGCTGGCATCGATCCTTGGCGGCATGGTGCTGATTTTCGTCGGCCGCATGCTGCATATCGGGATGTGATTAAGGCGCGGGGGCCGCCACACCGGCAATCTGATCGGCAATGTCATCGATCAGTGCCAGTGGCAGATCGTGGCCCATGCCGGGATAGGTGATTAGCCGTGCGCCAGCAATGGCGGCAGCGGTATCGCGCCCACCTTCAACGGTGACCAGCGGATCGTCCTCACCGTGAATCACGAGCGTCGGCGCGGTGACCGCCTTTAAACGCGCCCGCCGATCGCCATCGGCCAGGATCGCGGCATATTGGCGTGGCGCTCCTGTCGGATGGAAAGACCGGGCAAATTCGAGCGTCAGCCGCTCGCGCTGACGATCAAGGTCCGCCGGAAAACCCGGGCTGCCAATCGCCGCGGACCGCATCGGGCCAAGCGCAACATAGGCATCGAGCCCGCCGCCTGGCGGCAGCGGCGTTGTCAACGCCTTCAGCGCCGCACGGCCAGGTGGCGGAAGTTTTGGATTGCCAGTGGTCGACATTATCGAGGTCAGTGACAGCACGCGCTCGGGGTAAGTCGCGGCGACCAGCTGCGCGATCATTCCGCCCATCGAAGCCCCGACAATATGCGAAGCTGCAATCCCCAGCGCATCAAGCACGCCGACCGCATCTTTCGCCATGTCGGTAAGTTGATAGGCCAGCTTAGGCGTGAGACCGAGTTTCTGCTTGATCACCACCATCGGAAAATTGGGCAGCCCGGCATGGGTGAACTTATCGCTCAGGCCGATATCGCGATTATCAAACCGGATTACATAGAACCCGCGCGCCACCAGCCCATCGACCAGTTCTATCGGCCACAGTGTAAGCTGCGCGCCAAGCCCCATGATTAGCAGCAGCGGCGGGTGGGCGGGATCGCCGTGGGTTTCGACTTCAATCTGGATTCCATTGGCGGTGATTTGCGGCATGTGTTCTCCGTCCCACATTAATTCTTCAAGGCACGAGCACCGTATCGCGCGCAACCTTCAACATTTGCGGGTAATCGAGCGTGAAATGCAGCCCCCGGCTTTCGTGCCGCGCCAAGGCCGAACGCACGATAAGCTCTGCGCATTGCAGCAGGTTGCGCAGTTCGATCAGGTCGGTCGAAACGCGGAAGTGACCGTAGTAATCCTCGACCTCGTCAGTCAGCAGCTTGATCCGGTGCGATGCACGTTCAAGCCGTTTTGTCGTGCGGACGATACCGACATAGTTCCACATGAAGCGGCGGATTTCGGTCCAGTTCTGCTTGATGATAACCTCTTCGTCGGAATCTGTGACCCGACTTTCGTCCCAGCCGCGCACTTTGGGTGGGGCATCGAAGCTCTCCCACATGGCCAGAATGTCCGCCGCCGCCGCCTCGCCGAAAACAAAGCACTCGAGCAGCGAGTTCGA
>JANNZB010000003.1:0-2341 GCA_031410395.1 Novosphingobium sp. | reverse complement strand
CTTTGCCACACTGTCGCCAACCTGCATTTTTTACACGATCAGTCGCAGTCAATATCGCGCGCGGCTGCCCACGCGGCGAGTTCGGTGCGCAGGTTGGCAGGTACTTCTGCCAGCCATCCGGCCATCGCCTGGGTTATTTCGGCAGCGTTGACCTTGCCGACCAGTTCCTTGATCGGGCCCACGGATGCGGGCGTAATAGAAAGCGTGCGAACCCCGATGCCGATCAGCGCCAAGGCTTCCAGCCGCCGCCCTCCCATTTCGCCGCAAACCGAAACATCGACACCCTTGCCGTCGACATTTTTAAGAACGCGGGCGATGAAGCGCAGTATCGGCGGGCTGAGCCAGTCATAGCGTTCGGCCAATTTGGCGTTCGACCGGTCTGCGGCGAACAGGAACTGGGTGAGATCGTTGGTGCCGATTGACAGAAACGACAGCTTGGGCGCCAGCACATCGAGCATTTCCGCCAGCGCTGGAACTTCGAGCATCGCGCCATAGCGGATCGCCGAGGGGAGCGTGCGTTTCTGGCTTCTGAGCCAGGCGAGCTGGGCCTCGAACACCGCCTTGGCGGCATCGAACTCCCACGGTTCCGAGACCATCGGGAACATCACGTTGAGCGTTCGTCCCGCAGTTGCTTCAAGCAAGGCACGCGCCTGAGCTTTTAGCAGGCCGCCACGTTCGAGGGCAACGCGCAGCGCCCGCCAGCCCATCGCCGGGTTTTCTTCGATCTCAGCGTGGTCCTGCCGCAGATAGGGCAGCGCCTTGTCACCGCCGATATCGACCGTGCGGAACACCACCGGCTTGCCCGCCGCCGCATCGAGCACATCGCGATAGAGCCGCGACTGCCGTTCGCGCGCGGGCAGCGTGGCCGAAACGAGGAACTGGAATTCGGTGCGAAACAGGCCAATCCCGTCGGCTCCGGTCAAACCGAGCAGCGGCAGATCATCGCGCAGGCCAGCGTTCATCATCACCTGGACGCGCACGCCGTCGCTGGTGCGCGGCTCTACCTCGCGCATTTTGGCATAGCCCGCCTGGCGTTCGCGGCTACGGGCAAAGCGGGTTCCGAAGGCATCGGTCATGGCCTGCGATGGCCGCGCGGTCGCCATGCCGAGATCGGCATCGAGCAACAGCTCATCGCCTTCGCGCACCTGACCGCGCAACCCCTGAACCCGCCCGAGCACGGGAATTCCCATCGCCCGGGCAACAATCACCACATGCGCGGTGAGCGAGCCTTCCTCGAGGATCACCCCTTTCAACCGCCGTTTGTCATATTCCAGCAGTTCGGCAGGACCTAGATTGCGCGCAATCAGAATGGTATCGCTGCGCAGACCGCTGGCGGCAGCAGTGCCAAGCTGGCCTGATACAATCCGCAACAGCCGGTTCGCCAGATCCTCAAGATCGTGCATCCGGTCAGCCAGCAGCGGATCATCGATCTGGCGCATGCGCATGCGGGTGTGCTGCTGGACGCGTTCGATCGCCGCCTCAGCGGTCAGGCCCGAATCGATCGCCGTATTGATGCGGCGGCTCCAGCCTTCATCGTAGGCGAACATCTTGTAGGTCTCGAGCACCTCGTCATGCTCACCGCCAACGCCAAATTCGGCCTGCGATGTCATCCGCTCGATCTGCTCGCGCATCTTGTCAAAGGCGAGGTAGACGCGCTGACGCTCGGCGTCGGTATCCTCGGCGACGGTATGTTCGATGGTAATACGCGGCTGATGGAACACTGCTGCGCCCGCAGCCAGCCCCTTGACCAGCGTGAGGCCGCGCATCTGCGCTGGTCCGGTCTGTGCCGGGGTCAACCCCCAGGCTTCTTCGGAGTCAACCAGCCCTGCATTGGCAATCAGTTCGGACAGCACCATGGCCACAGTCTGCAATGCCTCAATCTCAACTTCCTCGTAACGCCGAGGATCAGTATGCTGGACGCAAAGTACGCCGATCGCCCGTTCACGCCTGACGATTGGCACCCCGGCAAACGAATGGAACTTTTCTTCTCCAGTTTCAGGCCGAAACGAAAAATCGGGGTGCGCGGTGGCCTCGGCAAGGTTGAGTGTTTCAACATTGCCGCCAATTGTGCCAACCAGCCCTTCGCCCAGCGCCATCCGCGTAACGTGGACCGCTTCCTGTGCCAACCCCCGGGTAGCGAACAGTTCGAGCATCCCTTCGCGCAGCAGATAGACCGAACACACCTCGCTATCGAGGCCTTCGCCGATCACCTCCACCACTTGATTGAGCTTGGTTTGCGCGTTGGTGCGCGCGGCCATCACCTCGTGCAGCGAGGTGAGGATGGTGCGCGCGGCGGTGGCGGGGGATGCTGGCATTGTTACCGCCTATACCACGCGCGCGC
>JANNZB010000002.1:0-5026 GCA_031410395.1 Novosphingobium sp. | reverse complement strand
ACGAATACTTGGGTTCGGAGGATATCGACACGCGCCGCTACACTTCGGCCGCGTACCAGGACGAGGAATTCAAGCGCCTATGGACCCGCACCTGGCAGTTCGCCTGCCGCGAGGAGCACATTCCCGGGGCCGGGGACTACTACGTCTATGACCTGGGCCCCTACAGCTTCATCGTCACCCGGCAGGAGGACAATTCGGTCCGCGCCTACTTCAACGCCTGCCTGCATCGCGGCACCAAGCTGCGCCCAAGCGGCACTGCGGGCTTTGCCAGCGAGTTCAAATGCACCTTCCACGGCTGGTCATGGAATACCGATGGCACCAACAAGTCGGTCACCTGCCCCTGGGATTTCCCCCACGTTGACCGCGCCGCGCTCACTCTTCCCGAAGTCCGCGTCGAAACACTTGGCGGGTTCGTGTGGATCAATATGGATGCCGATGCGCCCACCCTTGCCGAATATCTCGGCCCCAAAGCGCTCTCACATATCGAGGCATGGAGGCTCGAAGATCGCTACATCACGCTGCACGTTCAGAAGAGCTATCCTGCCAACTGGAAGCTAACGGTTGAGGCGTTCATGGAGGCCTACCACGTGATCATCACCCACCCGCAGGTTGCGCCATCGAACGCCGATGCCAATTCTCAGTATGATACCTACGGCGAGCACGTGAACCGCTTTATCTCGTGCCTTGGCGTGATCAGCCCGCATCTGGAGGGCAAGTTTACCGAGCAAGAAATCCTTGATCAGTTCACTGTAGGCGATGGCTCGATGCTGTCCGATGACCGGCCCAAAGTTGGCGATGGCACCGCGCGGCAGGCGATGGCCGATATGTTCCGCGGGATGTTTGAGGCGGCGACCAACAGCGATCTTTCAGGCGTTTCGGACTCGGAAATCCTCGATTGCTATTCGTACACAGTGTTCCCCAACACCTACCTGTTCCCCGGCATTTCGCTGCCGATGGTTTACCGCTTCCGCCCCGATCCCAAAGACCACCGCAGCTGCATTTTTGAAGTGATGTTCATGCGCCCCGTGCCCAAAGACGGCCCGCGTCCCGATCCTGCCGAGCCGATCCTGCTCACCTCCAGTCAGTCATTCTGCGCGGCCGAAGGCATGGACCCCGGCTTTGGCAAGATCCTCGATCAGGATACTGACAACCTCTACGCCCAGCAGGAGGGGCTTGAGGCAAGCGCGCGTCCCGGCCTGACACTGGGCAATTATCAGGAAATCCGCATCCGCCACTTTGAGCGCGCGGTAGACAAATATCTCGCCATGCCGCCAAAGGTACCGGGCACCTGATCGCATGAATATAGGCGCGCTGGCTGGCACCTTGATCGTCGAAATGGCGAGCCGGGTTTGCGGCGAATATTGCGGCAAGCTGCTGGCGGATTTCGGCGCGGAGGTGATCAAGATCGAGCCGCCCGGTGGCTCGCCAACGCGGCGTATGGGGCCGTTCAAGAATGGCATTGCCGGGCCCGAGCGCTCGGCGCTGTTCGGCTATCTCAACACCAACAAGAAGTCGGTTGTGCTTGATTTATCGCAGCCTGAAGACCGGGCGAAACTCGATACTTTGCTGGCCCGCGCAAATGCGATGATCGAGGACAGCCCGCGAACCTATCTCAAACGCTGCGGCACGCCGGACAGGTTCCCGCACTTGGTCGAATGCGTGATCACCCCGTTCGGCAGTGATGCGCCGGGGGCCATGCAAATCGCCACATCGCTCGGAGTGATCAATGCCGGCGGCTGGGCCTATCACACCCCCAGCGAAGCCGCGCCGCACCTGCCGCCGCTCAAAGGCGCTGGACGGTTTCTGCCCGATTACGAAGCCGGAATAGATGCCGCGCTGTGCCTCGCCGCATCGCTATTCCGTCAGCGCCGCAGCGGAGAAGGCCAGTCCATCGATATCTCCGAGGTCGAAGTGCAGATCAACCGCGTCGATGCGGTGATGGGCCGAATGCTCACTGGAGAGGCCGAACCCAGCGCCGCGCGCACCGCCTATGACATGGGCGGCCCCGGCAAGGCCTTCGCCTGTGCCGACGGGTTCCTCTATCTGTTCATGACCACCAAGGCACACTGGAAGGGCCTGTGCGAGCTGATGGGGCAGCCCGATTGGGCAGCGGATTTCGCCGAGGACTGGCTGGAATTTGCCTGCACATCGGAGCGGGTGGCGCTTTTCCGCGCCCACTTTGCCGAATGGGCGGCGCTCCAAGAAAAACACGCTGTATCTGAAGCCGGGCAGAAGCTCGGCGTAGCGATAGTCCCGGTAAACAGCGCGGCGGACCTGCCGGATAACCCGCAATTCCAATATCGCGGCTACTTCCAGATGCTCGAACATCCCGTGCTGGGGCAGGCGCTCTATCCCACTGTGCCCTACCGCATGAGCGCCACCCCGGTGAAGCTCACCACCCCCGCCCCGGCGCTAGGGCAGCATGGGGGAGAATTGGTGTGATGGTCGCCCCCACTTTGCCTCTCGTCCCACCCCTGCATTTTCGTCATCCTGAACTTGTTTCAGGATCCATTGTGCCTCAAATTCGGGTGTCCAAAGGGCACGCAACGAAGCAGTTTCGCCTCCTTTCGAAAACAGAGCGGGGGGCGAAATGGATCCTGAAACAAGTTCAGGATGACGAAGTAAGTCTTAGATTGGGGAGCCTACAGACCCACAATTCAGGTCGCACCCATGACTCAGCCTGACCGCCTCGGCCCCCTTGCGGGCGTGCGCGTGCTCGCCTTTACCAAGGTCTGGGCGGGGCCATATGCTGGCAAATACCTCGCCCACCTTGGCGCTGAAGTGATCAAGGTCGAATCGCGCAGCAACCTTGATGAAATGCGCGCCTATGGCGGGGTGGATGTAGACGCGGCGCCCTATTTCCTGTCGATCAATCAGGAAGTGCTCTCGGTTCAGGTCAACATGAAAACGCCTGAGGGCCTCGCTCTGGTCAAGCAGATGGTCGCCCAAAGCGACGTGGTGATTGATAACATTCGCGGCGGCGCGATGGAGCGGTCGGGGCTTGATTATGCGCATCTGAAGGCGATTAAGCCCGACATTATCCAGCTGTCGCTCAAGATGTGGGGCAACGAAGGCCCGCTGGCCTATCAGACCGGCTATGCCCCCAGTTTTGCCGCGTTATCCGGCCTCAACTACCTCGTCGGGCACGAAGGCGAAGTGCCGCGCGGGATGAACATCCGCTATGGCGATTCCTCTGCCGGAGCCTATGCCGCGCTGGCCATCGTCGCCGCGCTCAATCACCGCGAGGCGACCGGTGTGGGCCAGTTCATCGATCTGTCTGCGGTCGAGGCTATGACCAGCCTGATCGGTGACAGCCTGCTGGCGTGGAGCGTAACCGGCGAAGTCCCGCAGGCCGATGGCAATTACCATGCCGAAATGTGCCCGCACGGGGCATACCCTTGCGCCGATGGGGCATGGCTGAGCATTGCGGTGGCGGACGACGCGCAATGGGCGGCGCTGTGCAGCGTGCTCGACCTCGCCCCCTCCCCCGCCCACGCCACGCACGAAGCACGCCAAGCGGAGCGCCACGCAATCGATGCCGCTGTCGCCGCAAAAACCGTCAGCCATGACGCCACCACCCTCGCGCAAAATCTGCGCGCGCTCGGCATTCCGGCCTTCCGCTCCGCCTCATCGATCGATCTGTGCAGCGACGATGCGCTGTGGCAGCGCGGGGCCTTCCGCATGGTCAGCGATCACAAGTACGGCGCGCGCCCGATCATCGGCCCGCCGTGGCGGATGACCCCCAATGAGGCCAAAATCGAACGTGGCGCGCCCCTGCTCGGCGAGCACAATGACTATGTTTACGGCGAGCTGCTCGGCCTTCCCCCCGGCGATATCGCCCAGCTCACGTTGCGCAAGGTGATCGACTAAGTCAGCGTGCAGTCTCGCAACGAGGCAACCTGCAATGAAACTGTCGTTCTCAATGCCCAACATGGTTCAGGCCCGCGCGATGGTACAGGATTGGGAGCGCGCGGTTACCGGCGCCGATCAGACGCGCCTCGCCAAATTGGCAGACGATCTGAGCTTCGCAATGATCTGCGTGCCTGAGCACCACGTGATCCCGAACGAACACGTGGCCCTGTCTGGCAGCCATTACTTCGCATCCTACCCCGGCATGGCCTATTTCGCCGGGGCGACGAGCCGCATCAGGGTCAATTCGTGCATCACCATCCTGCCGCTGCAAAACCCGATCGTCTCGGCCAAGGCTCTGACGACGATTGACTGGATGAGCAGCGGCCGCTGCATGGTCACCTTCGCGGCCGGCTGGCTGAAGGAGGAATTCGACCTGCTCGGAGTCGATTTCCATCAGCGCGGCAAAATGTGCGACGAATACCTCGCCGCGATCATTGAACTGTGGACCAGCAGCGATCCGCAGTTCGAGGGCAAATATGTGAACTTTCGGGACGTCGCCTTCGAACCCAAACCCGTGCAAAAACCGCACCCGCCGGTGTGGATCGGCGGCGATGCCGACGCTGTCCTGCGCCGCACCGCGCGCCACGCCCAAGGCTGGTGGCCCTTCCTCACCAAGCGCGATGATATCCCCGCACGGATTGATTTCATCAAGAGCCAACCGGACTACAACGGCCAGTTGCGCGATGTGTTCTACGGGCTCTCCACAGGCCGCATCGGCGATGGCCACGTGGTGACCGGCGACGCCTGGGGCGGGCCGAATATGCCCAAGCAGGAGATGATCGACAAGCTGGGCGAGCTGGCAAAGCTGGGCGTGACGATGAGCGGCGTGGCGGTGCCGACGGTGGGTTCGATTGGTGAGTTTGAGGATTATGCGCGGTGGCTGGCGGAGGAGATTATGCCGGGGGTTGCTGAGTTTTGAGGGCTACTGCTTAGTCACGGCAAAGCTTTTAGTGTTTCTTGTTTCATACGTCTTCTAACGACACTTCCGTAATTTTTCAATTGGCCGCCGATAGGTTTGCCCAGCGCGCCAAATGTTACAATTGCTCGTTTGGCGTAAGTCCAAAATGTCCATCGATCATAACTGGCGCGGTGATCCGCCCCGTTGGGGGCGGAT
>JANNZB010000001.1:0-6583 GCA_031410395.1 Novosphingobium sp. | reverse complement strand
GTTCGAAAATAGCAGCGGGCATATCGGCCCTCCGCGCCTTGATCGCAGCAATAATCGCCTCGGTATCCATCACTTCGCTGACCAGAATGTCGCTTGCGCCAGCGAGCTTTGCCAGGGCGGCGCTTGGCCCGGTGTCCCCGGAATAGGTGATCGACCGCGCGCCCAGTTGAAAACGATAGCTAAGCGAAATCGGATCGTCCGCGCCCTTTGGCCCGGGATGATCAAAATGGCTGTTGGCAGCCGTGGTGACCTTAAGCGCGCCCAGATCTACGCTGGCCCCGCCCTCAAGTTCAACCACGCGAACCGAAAGTTCGGGTGGCGGGCTGCTGACGCCAAGGCCAAACCCGACCCGCGCCTGTGGCTGCATGGTCATCAGCACGTCATCGACGATCTGACGGGTGCCGGGAGGGCCATATACCGTGAGCACGCCGGGCATATTATTCATCCACCTGAGCCCGATAACCGCAGCAAGGCCACCGGTGTGGTCCATATGATGATGGCTGAGAAAAACGGTCTTGATCCGCGCCAGATCGAGGCCCAGCTTGGCCAGCTGATTGACGGTGCCATCACCCGTATCAACCAGAACCAACTGGTCCCCGGCGGTGAGCAAATTGGCGGGTTCAGACCGTTCGGGCGTGGGGGCCGGTCCGGAGGCGGTGCCCAGAGTTGTCCAGCGGAGTGCCGGGCAGGTCTCAGCCGCTAACACCGGACTGGCCATCAAGGCCAGTATCGCAATGGGCGCGCCGACTTTGCTAAGAAAATTCATAATAATACCTCCGGTTCCGAAAACTTGCCGCCAGATCGCAAAAGTACGCCCCCACATAAGGCGGTTATTGCGGACAGTTTCAGGTTATCCTGAGCGCTTCGTCCAGTTTCATCTGGAAAGGCATTGGGACCGGCCACTCAACGCACCGGCCCCATGCGCGTATCAGAAACTGACTCCACCAGTGATGCCGACAATACGAGCAGTCAGACCAGCACCCGGCCAAGCCCGGAAACCAGCAGCAAGAGTGCCCAGATAGGCAAGCGGTTCGCGTTGCTTGGTTAGATTGCGAGCAAATATGGAGAAATTCCATTTATCATCAGGGTCACGAACGCCGATGGCCATATTGACGATTGCATGGGCACCAAAGGTGAATTCTGGCGCAGCCTTAGCTGAAATCCGCACGGCACTTTTGTAAACTAGGTTCGAGTTGAGGAAGCCTTCGATTTTGTCGCTCAACGGGAAGGTATATTCACCCGCCAAAGTGAACTTGTGCACGGGCGCATTGGTCACTTGCCTATTGCTCAAATTGCCGTCGCAAACGCCATCCAAGTTTGCATCCACATCGTCATCACCGCAGTATCCTGTGGGGTAAGTGGCAATGTTAAATTGATAGCCTGCATTTAGCGTCAGATTGTCGGTCAGTTTGCCCGAGGCACTCACTTCAAAGCCATAGGACTTGATTGCCTCGACATTTTTGGCGGCCGATAGCAGTTGGCCTGCAACGGTGACTTGAGTCTGAGCTTGGAAGTTTTTGATTTTGGTCGAGAAGATATTGCCTGAAAACAGAATTCTGCCTGCCTGCGCTCGAGCACCAAATTCAAAGGCTGATGAGTCTTCCGGCTTGAGAAACACCGGAACAAGATTGCCCGGGGTCAATGTTACCGCCAATGGTTTGTAACCACGCGCGAAAGAGGCATAAAGGCTGGAGGTCGAGGAAGGCCGATACGTAATGCCAACACGGCCAGACACATTGTTGTCCTTGATGGTGTAGGTATCTTTGGCAGGGGCAGAAGTCGCATCAAACGCCACACCGGTGGTGTTTGAAAATCTTGTATACCGCACGCCGCCGAACAGATCCAGATCGTCGCTCAGCTTGACGGTGGCGTCGGCAAAAGCTGCATAGGTTGAATTCTTGGTGTCTTCGAATTCAAAGCGAACCGTCGGCTTACCAATCCCGTAAACGAAGGGGACGCAACCAAAGTTGGTCAGAGCGCCCATTGGCCCAAACGGTATCGTAAAATTGCCATTATACGGGCAAACGCTGAAGCCGATGCGGTTTCCCGGAGTTGTAACATTGAAAGGCCCGTTGAGCGCCGGAGACGTCAGGTAGCTATATTTTTGATATAACCCGCCGACGATCACATCAAATCCGTTTCCTTTGAAGGCGAGGCGTAGTTCCTGGTTAAACTGTTTGGAATCATCCTGAATGTTTTCACGATTGGCAGCGGCGCCATTTACCAGCCGCCCATAATCCACTGATCGGGTGTAATTATTGAACGTACGATAGGCAGTGACCGAGGTCAGATTGAGACTATCCCCAATCCCCTGTTCGATGACGGCCGACACCCCCCACGCACGCCTTGAAGTATATCCCGGGAAGTTTGAACAATACTGCTCAGCTCGAGGGCTAGGAGTGACGCCGCAAGCATTGAATTCAGCGACGGCTGCCGCGTTACCGCTTGTCACAAGGGTCGGCACAAGGCTTGTGGCAAAGAAATTCCACGCATTTTCGGAGCGCTTTGCGTATTCGCCGGCAAAATGGATTTTAGTGTTCGGCCCAGGTGTCAGAAGTAATTTCGCTCGAACACCGAAATCTGTGATTTTGTTATCTTTTCCAGTGGTCACATTGCGCTGAAGGCCAAGCTCCCTCGTGTATTGCGATGCAATGCGAAAAGCAGCGATCTCTCCGAGCGGTATGTTGACAGAACCACGGGCGATCTGATTGCCAAACTCCGAGCCCGCAATTCCCTTGCCTGCCAGTTCGAAACCGGCCTCGACGTGGACAGCATCGGCTGTAGGTTCACCTGTGGCAATCTTGATAACGCCCGCTGAAGCACCTTGACCAAACAACGTGCCTTGTGGTCCGCGCAGAACTTCGACCTGTTTAAGATCGAACAGCAGCGGAAACGAGAGATTGCCTTGCGACACTTCGTCGATGACAAAGGCAACCGACGGCGAAACGCTATGGTTGAATACGCCTGTGCCTAGGCCGCGAATGCGCGCACCACCACTTGATTCGCCACCACTTGACTGGCTGATTTCCAAGGCTGGCGTTAGACGCTGAAGGTCAGAAATACCTTGAATCTGTGCACGTTCAAGCATCTCTTTCGTCGCTACAGAAACCGGCAAGGGAACGTTGAGCAAACTTTCCTCGCGGCGACGGGCGGAGACGATTATTTCGCCCGAATTTTCCGCCTCAGTTTTTGCTGCGGGCTCGACCTGCGCCAAAGCAGGTGCGCTGCACGCAATGGCGACAACGGCGGTTG
This sequence comes from Novosphingobium sp., assembly GCA_031410395.1. Lineage (GTDB taxonomy): Bacteria > Pseudomonadota > Alphaproteobacteria > Sphingomonadales > Sphingomonadaceae > Novosphingobium. Next base: position 3,331 of record JANNZB010000001.1, on the reverse strand, counting down.
AGGCCATCAGAATGTTACGCATTATAGTCTCTCCCTGGACTATTCGTTTTCTATCTCCGCTTTGCATATGGCCGCAGGGCGCCATAGTCCCTCCGAATTTATGGATGGCGAGCTATTCACCATACAGATTTGTCTCGGGCGCACGTGTGCCTAGGGGAATAGATATAGAGTAAGAGGAGAGCACCGTGATCATTGACAACGCACTAGTTGTGGGCGGCGGCATCGGCGGCATGGCGGCAGCTATTAGCCTGGCGCGGCGCGGGGTGAAGGTTGATCTGATCGACATTGATCCTGATTGGCGCGTTTATGGCGCGGGCATCACCATCACCGGACCAACGCTGCGCGCTTATCGTGCGCTTGGCCTGATTGACCAGATCAAAGCGCTGGGTGCGGTTACCAACCATTCGCGCGTGCGGCTGTTTGACGGCACCGTGCTGCGGGTGCTTGATGAGCCCGAAATCGAGGAAGGCGTCCCGGCAACGGGAGGAATCATGCGGCCGATCCTGCACCGCATCATGCAGGATGCGGTGCGAGCGGCTGATGTGCCGGTGCGTCTCGGGCTGACGGTGACCGCGCTTGAGAACTCCGGTGGTGGCGTCGATGTCACTTTTTCTGATGGCACCGCAGGCCGGTATGACCTCGTGATCGGCGCGGACAGCATCAATTCCACTGTGCGCGATCTCGCGTTCCCGCACATGGGCCCAGCCATGCCAACCGGACAGGGTTGCTGGCGCATTTCGATGCGCAAACCGCCTGAACTTGATATGGGCGAATTCTATTTCGGCAGCGCCAACCCCTGCGGCATTACCATTTGCGGCGTTGATGCGGTCTATCTTTTCCTGCTCACCCCGCACGAGCCGCGCGAAGAGCACTTGACAGACGAAGAGCTGTTCGCTGCACTCAAGGCGCATCTGACACCGTTTGGCGGCAATGCGGGTTGGATTCGCGAAAATATGACGCGCGAAGACTGGATCAATTACCGCCCGCTCGCCGCCGTGTTGCAGCCGGGGCCATGGTTCAACGGGCGGATTGTGCTGGTGGGCGATGCTGTTCATACTACCACGCCGCACCTGGCTTCTGGCGCGGGCATGGCCGTGGAAAGCGGCATCGTTCTTGCCGAGGAACTCGAAAGAGCGGCTTGCGTGGAAACAGGGCTTCAAGCCTACCAGGATCGCCGATTTGACCGCTGCCGCGACGTTGTTGAAAGCAGCGTTACGGTCGGCAGTTTGCAAATGGAACACGGCGCGCCCGGCACGATCGCTGGCCTGATTGAGGGTGCGCTTGCTCGGCTCAACCAGCCGTTCTGATTTGGCTCAAGCTAAACCCGGTCACAATCAACTGAGCAAGGGTCAGGAAAATCCGAGCCTAGAGTCTGTTCCACTGAAGTGGAAGCGGCACCTGCTTCTGTTTCAGCTTAAATGAAACAGACTCTAGCGCTATCGGCAGGCCGGATTTCGAGCGTCGCGCACTGCGGCGAAGGTTATCGACCTGCCGGGAAGCTGCAATGCACCCCTGACGGGCGCACCGCGAAGCCCGGTGAGATTGTCGCGCGCGTCAAGACTAGGGGATTTGCCGTTTATCGTGATGCTGCGGGTATCGACCGGCTGGCCCAGCATAGTCCAGCCCAGTGCCCTGCGTCCGACATCAAGCGTTTGCACCGCCGCGCCCGTGTTGAGCGCCAGAAGACCGACACCGCCAGGCGTGCCGCGCAGACAATGCGCATATAGCCGCAACTCAGGTGACGGCGACCGTGGCGCGATGAGCACTGTCGCTCCCATCGTCCGCCGCCAAAGCACCGCCGCCCAATAGTTGGGCCGCGGCTCGAGCGTGTCCTGATCGATCAGGCCGTAGTCGGAGGCATCGAGTGTGTTATGCGCGACAACCTGCACTCTCTTTTGTGCCAAGGCACCGAGCTGGTTGAGATAGCGGAAGCTGTCGATAAAAGTGGAAGCCCAAGGGCTTCCGCCACAAGCGGCCTGCGCGGTCTCGTTCAGCCACAGCGGTTTACTTGGCTCAAACCGATCACGCAAATTGGCGTAGAAATCGTAATCGAGCAGCGTGACGTCAAGCCATTGTGCACTGAGCGCGTTGTCTTTCGCGCCGATGGCCATTCCGCCACAACGTGCCGAGACGCTGCCATAGTGGTGGTAGGCGACAATATCGAGACTGTCGGGATTGGCTGCCATCAGGTCTTCGGAAGAAAGGGCGCCAAGCCCGCCCACGCCTGATCCGTGCTTGAGCATCGTGCCCTCAGCCGTTCCTCCCGTTCCGGTGAGCTTCATGCCAGGTGCTGCTCGCCGTGCCCATCTTTGAAAAATCCGGAAATCGCGCGAATAGTCAGCGACGCTGTAACCCTTGGGGAACGCGCCGTGCGCCGGCATGGTTGGTTCATTGAACAATTCGGCGCCATAAATGCTGCCGCCAGCCTCACGCGTGAGGTCTAGCAAGCGCTGCGCCTGTTCGGGATTCCAGCTGCCATCGCTGTTCCGCGCGCCGTCGCTTGCAGGAAAGCTGGTGACTATGCGCGCGCCTGCAGAGTTGGCGAATGCGACCACTTCCCGCCACTGCTTTCGGGTGAGAACCTGTTTGTAGCCCGCTGGAGGGGCAGAGATGCTCTCACCCTTGGCAGGCAGATAGGTCGAATTCGCCCAGGTGCCGCTGACGCGAATGTAAGCCGGGCCAAGCGCACGGGCCAGCGCCCGCAATTTGGCACTTGTCAGGTCAACCGGTGGCCGCATCCGGTAAACTTCACCGGCTGGTCCGCCATAGGGAGCCCAAAAGCGCCCGCCAGTCACTTCTGCCATCTCGACATTGTACGATTGGTACCGCTCATCCACTTTGCCAATCTTCGCCAGACCCTGAAGATCGAGCGTTTCCGGTGGAGATGTGGCAGCGGTCAGGGTCAATAACGCCGCGCTGGCAATCAGGATTTTGTTCAAGGTCATTGTTCCAGTTCCACATTGTGGCGTGTCGGAGTTACACTCCACCTACAGGCCAATACAAGGCTGAAGGATTGTCGATCAGAAGCTTGCGCTGTAATTCTGCTGATGGTGCGATGCGCGGAATCATGTCCACCAGTTGGCCGTCGTCAGGAATTGCCTCCTGCATGTTCGGATGCGGCCAGTCCGTACCCCACAGCGCCCGATCCTGGTAGTCGGCCACCAGCGGGGCAACCGCGCGGGCGAAGTCATCCCACGGATCGCCTGCTGGATCGAGCCGGTCGGGGCAAGTGGCTTTGAACCAAATATCGTTACGGCTATCGAGCAGGGTGCGAAAGGCTCTCATGTCCGGTCCGTCGGGGCCCTGCCGTCGAACGCGATAGGTCGCGTCC